>NZ_JAXKVV010000027.1:0-46933 GCF_034296135.1 Aureibaculum koreense | reverse complement strand
ACTTACCTTTTCAATGCGTTCCTTTTGTTCCTTAAGAAAATTTACCGTTTTTATCAATTTGTCAGTTTGTTTTCCAGCCTCGGTCAACGCTTTTCCCAACTGGACATAATTGGTATGGTCATACACAGGATCCCCCTGGGCCACACCGTGGCCTTTTAGTAAAAAAGCAAGTAACGCTGTGAATAGGATTTTTTTAATTATATTTTTCATGGTTTTTGATTTTTAAAATTTATAAATAGTATTATTAAGAGCAGTCTATGACTGTTTGAGAAATAATTTGATGGCTTTTTCCATATTTTGGTGTTCTTCATAAAGTTGCATTATGGTCTCATTCTCTACACCATCGGTCAGATAGGCGGCATATACCTCTGGTGGGACTTCCAATCTGAAAATATTGCTCTCTTTACCAATCTTGATAAACATTTCTGTGTATTTACGTTCACCAGTTAAATTGTTCCGTATTGACTTTAGTTGATTGAGGTCGTGTGAAGTCAGGCTAAGCCTGTGTTGAAGTTCATCATAGCCTTTTTCATTGTATAAACTGTAAATGACCTGTGTGTTTTCCAAAATACTGGCAGAAGTCGCATTGCTGGGCAGTTGATTGATAGATTGCAAAATGATACCAATAGCTCCATTCTGTTTACGGATGGCTTGATAATAGTATTCCACACTTTCCAATACATTTTCAAATTTGAGCTGTTTGGCAAACTCGTCAAAAAGGATAATTCCCCTTTCAGCTTTGTTTTGCCATATTGTTCTTTGAATGGCTGACTTGATTAGTTTAAGCATAACTGACAAAATTTCTTTATTTTCCTTGACTTCATCCAATTCAAATACTATCAAGCGTTTGTCTTCAATTCTGTAGGTCTGGTCTTTATTGACGTTGAACAGAAAACTATACAATCCATTACCCACATATTCCGAGAGGATATGAAGAAAATCATTTAGGTTCAAATGCCTTTCATGAATGTTTAAGGTGGTTAATAATACATTCTTTTGGGCTTCCACGAATTGATATAAGGAAGCCAACGAGTGGGTGTTATTGACACTATTTTGGTAATAATATTGCAGTACTTTTTTTAAGGCTACGGATTGTGCTTTGGAGGCTTCTTTTTTTGAGGCCAACAGTTCCAATAGGAAAATAGTTAAGTCTTCTAATCGGTCTGGCTCTACATCTGTTCCCTTGGTACTTTTAGGAATATAAAATGGATTTATCCCTAAATTTTTGCCATGCTCATAGCGTAGTATCACATGGTCTTTGGGATAGAGTTTGGCAAATTTGGCATACGAACCGCCCAAATCGATAATGACGAGTCGGACACCAGCCTCAAAGTATTGTCGCAAGATATTATTGGCCAAAAAGGATTTTCCTTCTCCTGTGGGAGCGAATATGGCAAAGTTCCTTGCCTTGATGCGTTTCTTTTGTTCATCCCAGACATCTTTTAATACCGGGATGTTATGTTGTCTATCATTAAAAATGACGCCAGTGGCGTCTGACTGGTAATTTGTATTGTTAATATACAGGCAAAGGGCATGTTTTAAATCGGTTACATAAACATCTTCATTGGAGAAATTGGAAGCATAACAAAAGTAACTGTTCACAAAATAGTGCTTCCGTTCTTCACCTTTGGGATAATAGGGTACAATATCCAATTCTTTAAACTCCGCCTTAATATTGGAGGCAATTTCTTTTAGCCCCTGCGGCTCGCAGCACCAGAAGAGGATGTTGAGATGGCCTCTGATGATCTGTGAGGTTTCATCTTCATTTATTTGACTCAGGATATGCTCAATCTTTTTGAGAACCACTCGGTTTTGCGTACCAAAATTGATGCTCTTTTTTAGTTCTTCAATCTTTCGCTCCAGTAGTTTTCTCCATTTGTGTTTATCATCTAAATAAAGGATTTGATTCACGATATGATTTTCATTGATACTTAATCCCAATCCATCGATAAAACCTTGATGGAATATAAAATCATTAGATGTGAATTTATCATTGGGTTTACTGGTTTGTACCACATCACCAAAACACAGTTCACTATTGACTGCCAACACATCAAAATGATGATCGCCGATTGCGATATCATTATTGTTCAATAAAATGTCCGTATCAAAATCTTTATTAAAGCCATTAAAATAGGTATTGGTTAGGGATAGGATTTCGTTCTCGTTCAATTGTAACAATGACATCTTTCTACTGTTATTGATAAAAGAAACAGCGTCATTAACTGCTGATATAAATGCTTGAGCGGTATGGTCAAGTTTGGTATAAATGCTTTTTTCTAAACTTCGAAAAGGATTGGTGTATTTTGAGGCATTTAAGGCTTTGTTGTGGGGTAGTATAAAAAACAAATAACAATGATGCTTTAGATACTCCCTTCCTTTAAAATGGTTATTCGTGGCTTTTTGCAGGAAAGTACTGTCATTTAATTTATCTGCAACATAATGACTTTTTTGGTAAATATCCTGTTTATGTACAACCGTAGCGGTTGGCAATGACTTAAAGGCTTGAAACCACGTACCGTGCAAATCTTCAAAGTCTTTTTCGGAAAGGGAATACACTTCTGGGAGTGATGTTTTGTAACAAAGAATGACATTTCCGTTATTGGCAAACACGATATGCCCTTGTATATCGACGATGGGATGGTATGCGGAAAGGTTTATTTTTTTCATGCTTAAAACCAGTTTTATTTTCTAATAATTTTCTTTTTTACTAAATCCCTCGGTGAGGGAAAGACACGCTTTTTTATTACTAATTGTTTTGGGAAATACTTTTCTGAAATAAAAATGAGAAGGGTTTTTGGTCAAATAGACTAAAGCGATGTATAGGACAATATTGAATATCAACGCCGTAAGAATCACAATGAAATCAAATGAAAAAATGATAACCATAAACGAACCGATAATGGAGGTCATCATTAGGGCAAACAAGGAAATGGACAAGCCCATAATCTCGGCTTGTTTTCTCATATTTCTATACACTTCAAATTTTTTCAAACTCATTGAGTTTTTTATTATTTATATTAAAAATGCAATAATTAATAAATTGCCTAATATCGCTTACCTGCCTGCCGGAAGGCAGGGCGACCTTAGACTACGATTCCGATTAAATAGGTAAAGATGCCAACTACTGCTCCCGCAATCAGTACAAAGACCAATACGCGAGTAATCCCTTTTTTGAGATCCGAATTTTCTCCGAAGAAATGCCCTGCATTAAATAGGAAGCCAATTAGGAAAATGACGCCCAAGATGATGGGGAAAATAGAACGGACGGTTTGAGAAACATCATTTACGGAATCTTCTATACCCCCGATTTGTGCAAAAATGGGAGAGGTGATAAAAAGGATTACTGTGGTCATCGAAATTGATTTTTTCATAAGAAATCTGTTTAAAATTTTACTTGATTTTGATATATGAAAAATAGTGTATATTGTAATACAAAATATTGATAATCAGTATTTTGTGAATAAAATAAATTTTAAATTAGATTATTTTCCTTTGATGTAATTTGGCATCAAATACTATTAAAATTGGAAAGTGTGATGTTGATAACTGTAAAAAATTGGAAGTGTACAACGCTCAAAAACGTCATTTTTCTGATATTCCTCATGAAAATCTGCCTTGTTTTTGGACAGAATGATGCTTCTAAAAAAGTCATTGTTATTGATCCTGGACATGGTGGAATTGATCCAGGGGCAACAGGCGTAAATGGTGTTTTGGAAAAGGATGTGGTTTTGAATATTGCTAAGGAATTGATTAGACTTAACGAAACGCTATTTGAGGGTAATTTTGATATTTATTTGACCAGATATACTGATACACTTATTTCTTTAGGAGATAGAGCGAAGTTGGCAAAAACCTTAAAAGCTGATGTTTTCGTATCTTTGCATTGTAACGCTTCTCAGGTGTTTTCAAAAGGAATGGAAGTTTATGTGCATCATTCCAATAAACTTTATACTAAATCTTCTATTGCTTTTGGGTTATCTGTTCTGAATGAAAGTACCGAAAAACTGGGTTTTAAAAAACGAGGGGGTAAGTTTGCAAATTTTCAGGTGTTGCGGGAAACGGTCGATTTTTGCCCATCAATTTTGATAGAAACGGGGTTTGTTACAAATACTGATGAAGCTAGTTATGTTAAGAAACCTAAAAATATTAGAGCTATAGCGTTGGCTATTTTAATGGGTTTGTATAATTATTTAAATATGGACGATGAAAGAATTTTTAATTGAAGTTGTTAAGAGTTTGAGAGAAGTAGTTTTAATAATTTTTAAAGAAACTGTTACCACTATGAGAATTTTATTTCGACAAAAGAAAAAAACTAAAAACTAGTTTCTTTCATCAAAAGAACTTTGCCATCAATATTCAATCAACTAGCAGTCTGAAAAGTTAATAATTTAAGTTTTCCTTCTTTTGGCTTGGAATCGTCAGCAGTTAATGAGTATTTAAATTCCAGTTCTTTTATAGTTTCAGCTAGAGAATCCATTGACTGACACCCCTTGTAGTTTAGGTAAAATAAGTTAGTATCAATAACCTCTTCTCCTCTGTTCATATTTAGAATAATAAATTCAACAGAGGTGCTAAATGAAGTTTCTTCTCTGTAAATTGGATTTCTAGAAAAAAGTATTTCTACTGGATTACCATTGACGATAGGAAAAAATTCAATCTTTACTTTTTTATAATCTTTAACTCCAAAATTATTAACGAATAAATCGATTGAGAAATATCCATAGTCATCATTAAAAGTATTCCTTATCCAATTTGGAAAAAATTTGTTTGACCTTTTATGTTTAGAAGATCCTGTAATAAGATAAAGCTCAATTCCAGACTGATCGTCATTCGCTCTTATTCCTAATTTTTTACTTTCCAATACGGATAACTCATGTTGCTTTTTTATGTTAAGCAACCTTTCTCTGGAGTAGTCTTTACTTGCCTTATCTATTTGTATATGATGATTGTTACATAAAAGAATTAAATTTTTATAAGAATTATCTGGTCTAATACTCTTAGTACTTCTTGCATTTTTTTCACTAAACGGAATAATATGAGCCATATTACTAAACTTTATTGTCCCTGATTTCTCAAAATCCTTTATAAGATAACAGTTACATATGGAACATTTACCATCAGCTTTGAGCCATAATTTTACAAAATCATCTCTATGGACATATCTGCTCTTTTTACTAGCCATAGTTAGAATAAAAAATTTATAGTTGAAATATATGAATTTAATTTCGTTTGTCCTCACTTTCCAAATCAAACGCCACCAAATTAAACAATTAGCTCGTGTTATTTTTATTTTTTTTTAAAGGAACTCGTGAATGTTCAACTTCTCTTGTCAACAGACTTTGCATCAAAACTTATCAAGTTGAACATTTGTCGCATTCGACTACGCACACGATTTCCATACCATTCTTCCAATTCTTGGGCATTCAAATTTGTGGTGGCATGGGTAATTGCTTTGTGTGATATCCAAAAATCATATCGGCTCAATAAAATTTCACCCATTACATTGCAATCATTGCCATAATGTTTTAAATTTTGCTCTATGCCCAGATCATCGAAACAAAAACTTTTTGTTTTGTTATAACTCTCAATAACCTGATGACCAATCTTTTGATATTCAAATGAAATGTTTCTAGCGGACTGCATTTGGTACTGCCTTTTTTTTGGGACAATATGTCTTATCAAACTCATCAATGAAGTTTTCCCACACCCAATAGGTCCAGTCAACAGAATTCCTTTATTGAGATTTAGATTATGCTTTTTACAATTTGCTTTATCTCGGATAATGTAGATCAGTAGTTTATAAATGATTTTAAAATCTTTTTCATAAATTTTAAAATGTGCCCCAAATAATAACTTTCCTTTGACATCTAGGTAGGTTAATGTTTTGACTAAATCGTAGTAAATAGTGTCGTCTTTAATCTCTCCGAGGATATATTCCCTTCCTTGTTCTTTTATTTTATAAAGGCTCTCCATAATTCTTGTCGGTGTTTACATTGAGGTTATTCAATTTTTGTACGGGTGCAACCCTTGTTTTTTCTTTTTTTCGGCTCCGCTCAAGACTTGTTTTTATTTCGTCAGCTTTTAACATCCAACTTTGAGCTGTTGATTGCCAATCAATAATTTTTGATTTGCCACCTACTTTCCAGCCGATACTTTGGTAGTGGTTATAAAATTTTTTTGCCTCTAATGCTGACCAATTTTTTTTTGAAAAGAAATCAATAACTTCATTTTCATTTTTGGGTTGCCGTTTAAGTTTAATATGTTTATTGTTTATATATGTTTTATATGGTATCAGAGCTTGTCCATTTTCTATATAAGCTGGAGACAGAGCTTGTCCATTTTCTTTGTACGTTCGTGCCATAGCTTGTTTAGGAGCGGTACAAAAATTGAACATGATAACACTGCTCCCTTTAAATGGATTATGGGAAGGATGGTATTCCAAATATCGCCAATGATGTAATTCTTTGATACACTTGTGATAAGTAACCTTCGAGCCTATTTTAGATAGTTTCATAATTTCTTCCCTACAGATAGAAAAGGGATTACTGAAACGGCCTAAATTCCAATATTGGAAAAGAGCAAGATACATACTGATGTGCGTAGGGTTTAACCTTTTATCTTTGGCGAACTTTTCCATTACGGCTGAAAGCTGTTTGATGTAATTTATTTGTTCCATGATTTAAGTGAAATTTACTTTTTAGTGAAAATCAAAACTTGTTGTGAATCTTGTTTTGTTCCAATACTTTATTGATTTCATCGTAATCATAATACAGCACGCCTCCAACTTTGGTATAGGGTAAAGTTCCATTAATTCTAAGATTTTGTAAAGTACCAGGCGAAATACCTAATAGTTCTCTAACTTCTTGAGACTTGAGCCATTTCTTTGTGGCTCGTCCAGTTTGATTGTTCAATAATTTTTTGATCTCATCCAGTAATTCCATTTTGAATTCCAGAAGATCTTCTGTGGTAATAATTGTTGCTGCCATTTGTAAAACGATTTTAAAACAAAGCCGCCAAGGGTTAAACTTTTAAAATGGCGACTTTGCTCCGATTTGACTTTCGTTCAACAAATTTGAGTAGTTCTATTGGAATTTTTTCACAAGTTGTACCCAACTTGGGTGATTTTTTTACTCATTTATTTTGGAGTAAAATGGATGTAAATGGTTAATGAGAAAGTAGATTGAGCTACTAATTAAGGCTAAATTGTATGATGTCTTGTTCAGTTTTTGAACTACCAACTTGGGTACAACTTGGGTGTTTTATTCATCAATATCATCCATGCGTTTTTTTAGTGAACTGCTTAACTTTTCTAAAAATTTAGTCCTTCCCGTTTTCCGGTTTCTGATTTCTAAAAAGGTTCTGTAATAGTCCCCTATTTCTACATTGAATATTCGTTCGGTCAAAGAAGCTATTTCTTTTATGTCGGCAGCTCCGCTATTGATGGCTCCACTGCTATGCAATGCGTAAATCAATTCTGTTAGTGCTACTTTAGAGGAAGTCCAACGCAATCTTGACTTTTTATGCAGGTCAAGTGTAGCAAGTGCTTTTGGATGCTTTAGATTGTACAATCTGTTTTGAAGATAGATAGCTAACTTATCATAACCTTTGAGCTGTCCTAAAAGAAAATCATGCGAAGTACTAAATTCTGGAATGCGATAGTAAAAACTGGTATTAGATGAATTTAATCCATTATTATTAGCTCTTAAATAGTAGAGTTTATCTAAGTGGGTATTTCTCCCGTTCACATACTGAACAAAATCAATATTATCATCATAAAATTTGTTGATTTTTTTGATTTTAGTTTTAATGTGCCTCTTTTGATAACCAATGGAAACCTTTGGAATTTTAATTCCAAAGAATGGATTTCAATAAAATATACCAGTTTGCTTAAAGGATGGATTTTGACCTTTTTAAAAAAATGAATTTCTTCATCCTCGTTCTTAAAACCATTTTTTTGAACAAGATGGTTCATTTGTGAAAGAATATCTTTGCAAGTAATTATGGAAAAATTCGCTTGATCTATAATTTCTGAATGTTCATCTTTAATTTTTGATAATTGGGTGTCAAGTTTTTGGAGTAATTTTTCAAATTTCATAGCGTTGATTTTTGAAAGAATGCCAATCACATTTTCCATTAAATCTTTGTTAAAAATTTATGTAGTGTACTTAAAAAAGTGTAATCAACATCAGGTTAATATAAATTGTTAACATAATTTTAACAAAAATTGTGCCTGATTCCTAGTTTATTGAGATAAATATAATTTACTTTCTAAAATATTTTATTTTTATATGGAGATAGGGTATACTTTGATTTTAACGTTATTGTGTCTTCCAAAACTTTTTTATCTAAAATTTTGGATTAAGGTTTAGTAGTCTCTTAAAAGGGGGAAAACACCCCTAAGCTGGGGGATTTCTCCCCTTTCTTTGATTTTTACATATAATCAACCTATATTTTATGGATTATTACCAATAATTATGTATTTTTAAAGAGTATTTGACTGAATTATTAGATATAAAATGGAAAATTTATATAATATACTATTAATTGATGATCATCCTTGTGTTTTAGAATACTATGACTTAATTCTAAATAAAATTAGCCAAAATAATTTTGAGTTAAATTTTAACATTGACAAAGCATTTGATTATTATGAAGGTATTGATAAAATAAAACAAGCATCTTTAAATAAAGGCCGTCATATAATAGTTTTAGATATGAGGCTTGGTAAATCTCCGGAAGGAAAAGTCTTGTTTGGTGAAGACTTAGGCTTATTGGCCAAACAATTGATCCCAAATGTCAAAATTATTATAAGTACTTTTTACGATGACGCTTTTAAAATAAATTCAATTATTCACAAACTAAATCCATTAAGCCTTTTAATAAAAAATGATTTTGATAAGGATATTTTTGAAAATGCTATAAAATCTGTTGTTGAAGGAAATCCATACTATTGTAATAAAGTTAATAGAATTTTGCAAAAAAAGAATGAGTTAGATTATATACTGGACGAGATTGATTTAAAAATATTGTATGAATTGTCCATTGGAACTAAAATCACTTTTTTACCTGATATTGTAAATATGTCAATGAGTGGTATTGAAAAAAGAAGACGTAAGTTAAAAGATATTTTTCGGGTAAAGTCTAAAAATGATCGACAACTCGTTTTAATAGCTAAAGAAAAAGGATTCATTTAGTATGATTACAAGGCCTTGAAAAGTACAGATTTCCCTTACTTTTTTTGTGGTTTTTTTTTCTTGTTTCTATGTGGTTTAAAGTAAATTTGAAGAGATATTTTATTCATCAATGGTTTCAGTTATAAATGTGGAAAGAACTAAGGCTCCTTTAATATTTTTAAGTTTACTATTAGTTGTACTACCTCAGATTAATCTTATTGGTTATGTCCAACCTACCATTACAAGTAAATTCATTGTTTTTGCTTATAGTTGTTTAGTACTTGTTGGAGGATTTATAATTATGTTCAGTGTATCAGGACTCAAAGCAATTCAAATTACTAAACTAGATATATTTCTGTTTTTGCTTTTAGGATATATAACTATAAACAGATATTTCATTCAACCAAATTTTGGTTTTTCTATACGCTATATGGAATTGCTTGCCTTAGGAATTCTATATGTTGTTTTAAGAACTTTTCCAATAAAATCTTATATATGGTTATTATTGGCTATTGTAATTTCTGGAATTATACAAGCCATTTATGGAAACCTTCAATTATTGGGTTATTACCCCTCAAACCATTCCGGGTTTAAAATGACCGGAAGTTTTTTTAATCCAGGTCCTTATGCTGGTTTTTTGGCTGCAGTATGGCCTATTACTTTAGGTATGTATTTGTTTAAAGAAAATATAATAGCCTATATACAGCCATCAATTAGAAGTACCTCAAGAATATCAAGAAAAATAATTCAGTATATTTTCGAATACACCCCCCTATTGGGTCTTATCAGTATTATATTAGTAATTCCAGCAACGCGGTCACGAGGTGCTTGGCTGGCTGTACTAGTTAGCAGTTTTATTTTGTTGGAGTTTAAATATCATTTCATTCAGGGTATGTTTAAGAAGACATATGGAGTAAAAAGAATCACCTTACTATTGGTTACATTTATTATTTTTTGCAGTGGTTTGTGCGGAATCTATCAATTTAAAAAAGGGTCCTCTGATGGACGTTTGTTTATATGGAAGGTTACTGCCGGAATTATTAAAGATTTTCCTGTGACCGGAGTGGGTTTTGATAGATTCAAGGCTCATTATATGGATTATCAGGCAAATTATTTTAAAGAACATGGAGAAACACGGGAGGCTTTGGTTGCAGATAATACTTACTATGCTTTTAATGAATGGTTGCAATTTGTAAGTGAAAATGGTCTTGTAGGAGCAGTGTTAATGGTTATTGTATTATTTACATTATTTAAAATACAGGTCGTTGATAAAAACAAATATATTTTTTTAATCGCGAAAGCAACGTTTTTGGCGATTGGTGCATTTGCTTTTGTTTCCTACCCAATGCAAATATTACCTATTAAAGTAGTTTTAGCAACACTACTTGCTCTTTTAGGATGCTTGAATATGCAAGTCTTTAACCGTTTTAGCTTTAAGAAAAACCACGGACCATATTCCACATGGATATTCAAAACAGCTTTTCTTCTGTTAGGTTCCATTGGGATTTATAAAGGAATTGTCTATACCAAAACTTTGGATAAAAACTTTAAAAAATGGCAAATAGCATCAAGTATTTACAAATATGGAGACTATCAAGGCTCAATTAAGGAATTTGAAAATGCCTACCCTATGTTAAAAACAGATGGCGATTTTTTAATGAACTATGGCAAGTCCCTCATAATGAATAAAAATAGTGAAAAAGCCCTCCAGATTTTGGAAGAGGCAAAGTTATATTTAAACACGACCATTATAGAAACGGCTTTAGGTGATGCTTATAAAGATGTAAGAAAATATAAAAGAGCCGAATTAGCATACCAACATGCGTATTATATGATTCCAGCTAGGTTTTACCCTTTGTATTTACAAGCTAAATTATATGAGCAAAGTGGGCAAATCGATAAAGCCAAGGCAATGGCAAAATCAATATTGACTAAGGATATAAAAGTACCCTCAACGGCCATCAAAGAAATAAAAGCTGAAATGAAAATGATTGTAAAAAACAACAATGCCACCGCCATTCCAAGTGAAGCAAAAAAATCTTATCAATAGAAAAGAAAAAATAGTGCCTGTAAACTTAACATATAGACCGGATTTAAAAAATGTTAACCAACTAACAATGGTCTTTGTTATTTTGTTTCAAACAATTTTAAGTATAACCGAACTTACTTATAGGCCTCATAAATTGACTACTAACGTAAGACCGCTAAAAGACAATAAAGAACAAAGGGAGACCGACCCAAAACACAACATTTTACTCGCAATAAAATTTCAGTTTTGGTAGCTCCCCTTGAGGGGGCAAAGATATAATTAAAAACGATATTCGATATACTTAACGTGAGTTCGACGAAAAAAAGTGTTAAAATACAAGGGAAAAAAGCAGAAAATTCAGTATATTTAAGTAATTGAAATTCAAATATTTAACTAAATTTTCCACCTATGATTTCCGATACTAAAATTACACAAATATTCTGTTCAATTGATGATTTTTGTCAAGAATTTGTTCCTTTTTGGCAAAAAAGCCTGCTTACCAACGGTAAAAAACGTATCCGTGCCTCAAAGATGAGCTTGTCCGAGGTAATGACCGTTCAAGTTTTATTTCATCTGTCCGGTTACAGAACATTTAAAGAATTCTACATTGGATATGTCCGTAAATATCTGCGGAGCGAGTTTCCCGATACGGTTTCGTACAACCGCATGGTAGAACTAAAACGAGATAGCTTTATGCCATTGGCAATTTATATAAAAACCTGTGGTCTGGCAAATTGTACGGGGATCAGCTTTATAGACTCAACACCGCTTCGGGTGTGTGATAAAAGAAGAATCGACCAACATAAAACTTTTAAGGGCATAGCCCAAAGAGGGCAATGTTCCCTAGGGTGGTTCTATGGGTTTAAACTACATATCGTTACCAATGACCAAGGCGGGATTATTGACTTTATGATTACAAAAGGCAATGTGGACGACCGTAAACCGCTACGATTTAAATCGTTCGTTAAAAAACTATTTGGAAAGTTGTTCGGGGATAAAGGATATATCTCCAAAGAGCTTTTTACCGAACTGTTCTCTAGCGGTGTGCACCTTGTAACAAAACTAAGAAAGAACATGAAAACAAAACTCTTGACACCAATGGCAGATGTATATTACCTAAGAAAAAGAGCAATCATCGAAACAATATTCGACCAACTCAAAAATATTTGTCAAGTAGAACATTCAAGGCACAGAAGTATTGCAAATTACTTCAACAACATATTCACGGCATTGATCGCTTATAATTTCAAGGATAAAAAACCATCGCTGAAAAACAAATTTGTTGAAACCAATCAACTATATTTACCTTTTTAGTTATATCGAACTCACGTTACTTAGTTAAAGGAATCTAAAAGACCTTTCTCCCAAAGTATTCATAAAGACAAAAGCCAATGAGTTTTATGCTTTCTATTTATTAATTTAAAATATTATAAAAATGAGAAAAATAATTGGAATTTTAGGAGTTGTTGCAATTGTAATAACTATGTTATTAAATGTTTCACTTCAAAGTAGTAGTGTAAATGGATTTAATAGTACTGTTGATTTAGCATCAATTATATCAACAGCATCAGCTCAAACGGAGAGCTGTAGCCAACCAGCTAATGACCCTCCGATTGTAGGTTACGATGACTATGTTGCAGGTTGGTGTTACGACAGTTATGGTAATGATTGCGGAACTACTACCTGGTGTAGTGCCGCTCCATCTGGTCTTTGTTACGGGTGGCAGTGTGAAGTATTTATTTAATTATTCAAAGAGTCGACGTCAATTATGACATCGACTCTTTACTAAAAAAATTAATTATGAGTAAATATTATCTTTCTATTTTTAATTTGGTAGTGATAATTGCGTTTTTCACTTCTTTCACTTCTTGTAAAGATAACCAAACACCATACAGCAATATCAATGTAATAGATATTTCAAAGACTTTTAATAAAAAACAAAAAACTAATTTAAGTACAATAGTGTCTAATATTGAGTATATTCAATTGCAAGGCGACAGTATCTCTTTTTTAGGTCAAATATATTACCCGAAGAGAAATATTAAATTCTTAGGTGATAAAATATTGGTCAGTGATGCCAGTGATAAATTATTATTATTTAATTCTAAAGGTGAATTTTTAAACAAAATTGGCAATGTGGGGCGAGGTCCTCAAGAATATATTAAGCCAGATGATTTTACTATTATTAAGGACAATAAAGGTATATTGGTTGTTGTATTTTCAGCTGCCCAACAAAAAGCATTAATATACACACTCAGTGGCGATTATATAAAAGAGTTATCTATTGATTTTTGGCCAATTAGTTTAACTTCTACTAAAAATAACTTAGTCTTTATTAATAATATTGGTAGGAGAAGACCATCAAATTACCATACACTAAGCATTGTTTCCTCTAATGGTGACTTAAAAAAGCGATTCTTATATAAAGCAAATGAAAAGAAAATAGAAATGACTAAGACATTGGGATTAAGTGCCATGTACAATTCTTATACCTTAAACGATAAGTTAAGTTATTGGGAAAAAGACTATGATACAATTTGGAGAATTACGAATGCACTTGAAATATTGCCCAAATATGTTATAGACATTGGAGGTAATAAAATGCCTTTTAAAGAGCAAACGAAATCGAACATAATTGATTTTAATGAAAGAAGTAAGTATAATGCAATTACAGAAGTTCAGGAAACTTTAAGGTTTTTCTATATAACTTCAAGTATTAAGGGTCGACTTCATCGTGTGTACTATGATAAACTGTTGAAAAAAGGCTCTTGTGTTGAATTCAAAAAAAACTATGGCAAAGGTATCAATTTTTCATTTTACAATGATATAGACGGCGGTATGCCCTTTTGGCCTCAGGGTCAAGTTTCAGATAACAAGATGTTCAAATTGATTTATGGTTACGAACTAAAAGATTATTTAGATAGACAGGGGGGCAAAGCTAAGTTTTTGGACAAAGAGGCTAGAGAAAGGTTGTTAAAACTGGCGGAAAACGCCAAAATATCCGACAACCCTATTTTAATGGTCGTTACTTTAAAAGAGTAATGTTATGAAGAATAACACTATTATTCTGATAATGCTTACAATTCTGCTCATAGGTTTTAACGCTAAACTCTTGTTAAAAGCCAAAGATCAAGAATCTGCAAGTAATTCAAAGTATAAAGAGTTGCAAAAAGAGCTAGAGCAAAACGAAAAGAGATACCGTAACAATTTTCATTTTGAAACCCAAAACGAACAGCTATACTTGGACAAAAATTTAAAACTTATCGGTATAGATGGTGATACCGTTTTTGCTAAAAATGTTTTTAACAATGCCAAATTAGTGCTCCGCTATACCGAAAGCAATTGTAGGATGTGCATAGATGCAGAGCATGATATTTTAATCCAAAATGCGAATAATATAAAAGAAAATGTAGCTGTTTTAAGTACTTACGACAGATTGAGAGGAGCGTTTATGGATGCAAAAAAACTAGCTAAGAGCGGTTTAAAAAATATAGAAATTTATTTGGTGCCCTATGCTTTGAAATTACCGTTGGAACAGCAAAACATACCTTATTATTTTGTGGTAAATAAAAATTTGAGGGTGTCCAGTTTATTGGTGCCGGCAAAAGAAGACCCAAAGCTGTCGATGCACTATGTAAAGTCAATATTAAAAAATTTAAATCATGAAAAATAAAATAAATTATTTACCCCTTATCTTAATATTGATATTGTTTTCTTACTGCTCTAAAAAAAATGCCTCTATACAAAGAACGACTATTGAATTTGCTAATAACATTCATGATTTTGGAAGCATAAAAAGTAAGCAATATGCGAACGCTATCTTCAGTTTTTCCAATTCAGGAAACAACCCCCTTATCATTACAGATGTAAAAACTACTTGCGGGTGTACCGTACCAGAATATCCAAAAGAACCATTACTACCCAATGAAAAAGGAGAAATAAAAGTAATTTACGATGCTAAATACCCTGGGCGTTTTAATAAGACCATTACAGTGTTTTACAATGGTAAAGATTCACCAAAAACGCTAGCTATAAAAGGAGAAGTGGCTTACCCAAAAGAATTTGATACTTTTGTTAATTAGAAATTTTAAATTAAAAATATGATAATAAAACCATTTATTCTAATAAGAATAATCTTGTTTCTTTTAGCAATTGTTTGCTTTTCTTGTAAAAGAGGACAAGCCAAAGCACAAAAAGAAACCGCAGAGAAAAAACAATTCTTACCCAAAAAGAATGAGGTAGATGTTATGGTTTTAAAACAAAAAACCTTTAAAAAAGAAATAGTAAGCAATGGCAAGTTGGTAGCTTTACAAAAAAACCAGTTAAAGTTTGATGTAAGTGAAAACTTAGAAAAACTCTATGTAAAAAATGGCGACTATGTAAAAAAAGGACAAATACTGGCAGTTTTAAAAGCATTTACTTATCAGCAAGCATTTACCAAAACAAAAATAAGTTTAAAAAAGGCAGAACTTGAGTTTCAGGATAAGCTAATAGGACGAGGATATGACAACTTTGATGAGGGTAATATTCCAAGGGAAGAATATGATATGCTCGCCATCCGCTCTGGTTATAAAGATGCCCTTCATGAACTGCAAAATGCAGAATTCAATCTGAAGTCCACAAGGCTTGTTGCCCCTTTTAATGGTAAAGTTGCCAATATAAAAAGCAAACAGCACGAATATATTAATGCAGGTACAGAAGTGATGACCTTGATCAATGACAACGTTTTTGAAGTAGAATTTTATTTGATAGAATCCGAGGTATCCGAGATAGCAATAAACGGTCACATACAAATTGAACCTTTTGCATTAAAAAAAATCTATCAAGGCAAAATAACCACCATAAACCCCCAAGTTGAAAAAGACGGTACTATTTTGGTAAAAGCGAAAGTGAAAAATGATGGCCAGTTATTAGAAGGTATGAACGTAAAAGTCTTCATTCAAAAAGATATTCCTAATCAGTTTGTAGTGCCCAAGACTTCAGTAGTATTACGTCAAAATCAAGAAGTGTTATTCATTATAAAATCAAGTAAAACCTATTGGACTTATGTACAAACAACTAATGAAAACAGTAAGCAATATACCGTAATACCAGATCCCAATAAAAGTAGTGCCAACTTAAAGTCTGGAGATACTATTGTTGTAGCTGGTAATTTGAACTTGGCACATGATATAGAGGTTACCGTTAAAAATGTAATAGATTAAATAAAGTATGAGTCATAAACATTTTTATACCATCATCACAGCATTATTGTTAAGCCTATCTTCCTGTAGTAAAATACCAAAAAATGTCCAACAAGCATTAGAATTGGCAGGAAATAATAGAAGAGAGCTTCAAAAAGTGATAGACTATTATCAAGCACCACAAGACAGTCTTAAATTAAGAGCAGCTTATTTTTTAATCGGAAATATGAGTAACAAGTATAGTTTGTCAGGTGAAAAGTTGGAAAATTACGATGTTATTTTTGACAAAATTCAAGAAATTTCAAAAAAAAAGGCTTTTGATTATAAGAATTGGGAAGATGATAAATCAATTAGGGTGGATAGTATTTGGAAAGAAGTTACAAGAAAAGTAGGTGTTTTAAATCCTAGAGCCCTTGAAGTAAAACCAGATATACGCTATATATCCTCTAAATTTTTAATTGAAAATATAGAATATGCTTTTAAAGCTTGGGAATTACCTTGGAGCAAGCATTTAAGTTTTAATGAATTTTGTAAATACATTTTGCCATATCGCTTTAGGGATGAGGTCTTAACATCATGGAGACCTTATGTCTTTAACAAGTATTTACCTCTTTTGGATTCCCTTCAACATATCAAAGACCCAGTTACTATATGTGACACCATTAACAGAAAATATACATCTCTATGGAAATACAGTCATGTACTAACTAGTTATCCCGTAGCCATGACCATGCAGAATATGGAAAAAGTAAATATGGGCTCTTGTACCCATCAAGCTGGATTGGGCATATTTGTCATGAGGGCTCTGGGAATTCCTGTAGTACACGAGCAAGTTCCGCATTATGGGAATAGGAGTCTAGGACATGATTTTAATGCTGTTTTAAGTAAGGACGATAAATTTTTGGATTTTGAAGTTGGGAACGTTAAGATGGGAAACGTTGTTGATACAAGAAAAAGTTGGAATTTTTTAATCCCAAAAATATACAGACAAACATTTTCTTTTAATGAAAAGTCGTTAGCTGAAACGAAATCTTCTCAAGAAGAAATTCCTCCATATTTTAAGAGCTCTAATATTATTGATGTCACTGCCCAATACCTTCCAGTTAGTGATATTACCATAGATCTTAGTCAGCCTGCTCCAGAAGGCTCAAATCATGTATATCTTTGTGTATTTGACAATAAAAACTGGAAAGCAGTCGCTTGGGCAAAAATCAATAATGGAAAAGCTTTATTTAAAGATATGGGTAAAGGTTTTGTATATATGCCAATGTATTTTGGTGAGAATGGCTTTTCGCCTGCTTCTAGTCCAATTAATGTTGATATAAATGGGGAAATAAAATACATAGAAGCAAAGGAAAGCATCCATCAAATGGTTTTAAAAATGAAATATCCAAATAGAAAACGGTTTAATCATATTCTTTTGAACGGGAAGTTCGAAGGAGCCAACCAAAAAGATTTTAGTGATGCTAAAATTTTATACGTTATTAAAGACACATTGGAAGCTCCTATTCCTCACGAAATAGAGATATCTAAACCTGAAAAGTATAGATATGTAAGATATCTTTTTCCTGAAAACAATAAAGGATATATTGGTGAAGTATCTTTTTTTTCAAAGGACAAAGAGAAAAAGCTACAAGGAAAAGTAATATCGTCTTCAGATCTTTCAAAAAGAACCGATTTGGGAAATGTATTCGATGGAAATGTACTAAGTTTTCTTCAACAAAATTATGATATTCCAGGAACATGGGTGGGTATGGATTTTGGCTCCACAAGGCAAATTTCAAAATTATCTTTTTGTCCCAGAACAAGTAAAAATAATGTTTGGAAAGGATTAAATTATGAATTGTTTTATTGGAATAATCGATGGACATCCCTTGGAGTTAAAAAAGCGGAAACATATAGTTTGACTTATAAATCTACAGTTTCTGATGCACTATACCTATTAAAATGTTTAGATGAAGGTAAAGAAGAAAGAATTTTTACATACGAGAACGGAAAACAAATTTGGTGGTAAAAAATAATTTATGGTAAAATTCCTGATTAAAAAACCCATTGCGGTAGTAATGGCAGCCTTAGGTATTCTCATTTTAGGGCTGTATGCCCTTGGGCTTGTCCCCGTGTCTTTAATGCCAGATGTTGATATTCCCGAGATTACGGTACAAGTATCGGCAGAAAATATGTCCGCAAGACAATTAGAAGATGCAGTTGTAAAACCGCTTCGCAGAAATCTCATGCAGTTGAGCCATTTAAAGGATATTAAGAGTGAGGCTAATAACGAATCCGCTGTTATCCGTTTACGATTTAATCACGGCACAAAAATAGATTATTCGTTTATTGAGGTTAATGAAAAAATAGATCGTGCCATGGGCAGTTTCCCCAAAAGCATGAAACGTCCCAAAGTCATAAAAGCGAGTGCAACAGACATTCCTGTATTTTATTTAAGCATGGTCTTAAAGGAAGGTAAAACCAATTCTGCCTCTAATAAAGACCTATATCCCGTATCTCAAGAATTTGTAGATTTCAACCGTTTTACCAATCAGGTAATACGTAAACGTATTGAACAAGTTGATGAAGTAGCTATGGTAGATATAAGTGGTTTGGTAGCACCAGAAATATTAATTATTCCAGATAACAATAGACTCACGGCGTTAGGCATTAGTTTAGATGAACTAGAAGCAAATATTAAGAAATACGACTTAGAGATTGGCAATTTACTTATAAAAGACAACCAGTATCAATACGATGTCCGCTTAGGAAACACCTTAAATAATATTCAAGAAATAAAAAACATCTACATTCATAAAAACAATCGTGTTTTTCAGTTAAAAGAACTTGCCGAAATCATAGAACATCCCCAAAAAAGAACAGGCTTGGTTTTGTCCGATGGTAAAGAAGCTGTTACTATGGCTATCATTAAACAAAGTGATGCTAGAATGGGAGATTTAGAAGCCTCTTTGAATCAACTGTTGGATTATTTTAAAACCGATTACCCGAACATTGATTTTACCATTACCAGAGATCAGACCAAGTTGCTGGACTATGCCATAAACAATCTGTTCCAAAGTTTGTTGTGGGGTATGCTTTTGGCGTTTGGGATTATGTTTCTGTTTTTAAAAAATGTAAAATCCCCTCTCCTGATTGGAATTACTATCCCTACCTCTATTATCGTTTGTTTACTGTTTTTCCAATTGTTCAATATATCAATAAATATTATATCCCTATCGGGATTGGTTTTGGGCATAGGGTTGATGATAGATAATTCCATTATCGTTATTGATAATATTACTCAGTACAGGGAACGTGGTTACGAACTAACTGAAGCCTGCGTAAAAGGCACAAACGAGGTTATAAAACCCTTATTGAGTTCGGCCTTGACTACTTGTGCGGTATTTATTCCCTTGATTTTTTTGAGCGGTATTAGTGGGGCTTTGTTTTACGACCAAGCAATGGCCATCAGCTTTGGCTTATTTGTGTCTTTTATTGTGTCTATTACCTTGTTACCGGTATTGTATCGATTGTTTCACTTTAAAGATTCTAAAAAACAAGGACGCGTTACTCGGCTTCTTACTAAGGTCAACCGATTGAATTATGAAGCCCTTTATGAAAAAGGGTTTCAATGGGTAATGCGAAAACAAAAACTAGCATGGGGTATCAGTTTTATTTTACTTCTTTTGGGCTTCGGCTTATATACACTTCTACCAAAAACACAAATGCCCGAATTTACCAAGACCGAAACGCTATTAAAAATAGATTGGAACGAGCAAATCCATGTAGAAGAAAATAAAAAACGTATCTTAGATTTATTAAACCCCATAAAGGATAATTTAATTAATCAAACGGCTTTAGTGGGCAACCAACAATTTATTTTAGATAAAACTACCGAAGCCAAGGCGTCCGAAAGCACTATTTATTTACAGGGTAAAACATCGGAAGACTTGGCTTCTTTAAAAGCTACGCTACAAGCAAAAATTCAAAAAGAATATCCCAACTCTTTGTTTCAATACAAGGATGTTGACAATATTTTTAACCTGATTTTTTCTGATGGCGAGGCAAATTTAACTGCACGTTTACGGTCGTTAGAAAACGTGGGAGGTGGTCAAAACAATACCCTTAAAACCTTGTGGTATCAATTGCAGGAAAACTCAGGAGATGTTGAGTTAAAACCTATTGTTTGGCAAGACTATATGACCTTAGTGGCCGATCAAGAAAAATTAATGACTTATGATATAAGTGCTCAAAACATTTTCAACGCTTTAAAAAGTGCCTTTAACGAAAGGGATATTCTATCAATAGTCGATAATCAAAATTTTGTTCCCGTAATTTTGGGCGGTCCGTCAAAACAGATTAATAGTATTTTAGAAGAAACGACCGTAATGTCTCAAGATAGTGCTATATTCCATATTAAAGACTTCATCAAAGTGGTTTCTTCAACCGATTTAAAGACCATTACAGGAGGATCAGAAGGGGAATATTATCCTGTACCGTTACAAGTCAATTCCAATAGAATTTCTCAAACTATGGAAAATGTAAAAAACATAGTGGGCAAGAACACTTGGTACGATGTTAGTTTTTCAGGTAGTTATTTTGAGGATCAGGAACTAATGAAAGAACTTCTAGGTGTTATTGTAATTTCGTTGTTGTTGCTCTATTTTATTCTGGCCTCGCAATTTGAATCATTTACCATACCGCTAATTATTTTACTAGAAGTACCGTTAGATTTGGCAGGAGCGTTTCTGTTTCTGAAATTGTTCGGAATGAGCATCAACCTAATGTCCATGATCGGTATTGTTGTAATGGGTGGTATTATTATCAACGATTCCATTCTAAAAGTGGACACTATCATTCAATTACAACGTCAAGGGTATTCATTGCTAAAGTCACTGCTTGTTGCTGGACAACGTCGTTTAAAACCAATTCTTATGACCAGCTTAACCACAATCCTCGCTTTAGTGCCATTATTGTTATCAGGTGGCTTGGGTTCAGAGCTACAAGCACCATTGGCCGTTGCATTAATTGGAGGTATGTTATTGGGAACTTTAGTAAGCCTTTACTTTATACCGCTTTGTTATTATTATCTTTCAAAAATTAAGCTCAATGTTAAAAAGTGAAACTTACAATAAAAATCGAATGCTGGTTCGTGTATCCAAATTCTATTTGATACTATTGGGTATTTTATCTTGTAGCTCTATTATGGGTCAGCAAACACCAGACACCGTTCAACTTAAAAAAAACATATCGTTAAATGAGGTATTAAATTTAACCAGTCAAAACTCTTTAGAAGCCTTTAAAGCCAAACGAAAGTATGGTGTAAACTATTGGAAATACAGGTCCTTTAAATCAAGACTGTTACCAAAAATAAATTTTGAAGCAAATCCATTTACATATAACAGAGCTTTAATAGAACGCTATGATTCTCAGCAAAATATTGATGTATTTAGACTACAGCAAAATTTAAATTCTTATGCCAATGTTTCTATTAATCAAAACATCAGAGCTACGGGTACGAGCTTGTTCATCAACTCAAGTTTTAACAGACTGAAAAATTATGGCGATTTTGATTCAGAAAGTTATACGGCAACTCCTGTACGTATCGGTCTAGTACAACCCATCATGGCATTTAATCCGTTTAAATGGGAACACAAAACCGCTCCATTGCAATATCAAAAAGCCAAACAAGAGTACTTATATGAACTGCAATCCATAAATTTAAAAACAATCGACTTGTTTTTTGATTGGGCATTGGCTGGTAAAAAAGTGGATATAGCCAAAGAAAACAAACTATCCGCTGAAAAATTATTTAAAATTGGCAAAAAAAGGTATGATTTGGGCTCAATTGAAAGGAATGATGTTCTTAATTTAGAACTCGATGTGTATAACGCGAATACTAATCTAACACTAAATGAACAAGCTTTAAACAAGGCAAGAAATGCTTTAAGATTATTCTTAAGAGATGATTTGCCGAATAATTCAGCTCCTATGTTACCGGAGCTAATTCCTGATTTACAAATAGACATTTCAGAAGCTACCGAATTGGCAAATGCAAATAATCCAAAAATTATTGACTTGGAATTGCGTAAAACTGAAGCGTTAAGAGATTTGGATAAAGCGATAAAAGACAATCGGTTCGATTTATCTATAACTGCCAGCTATGGTTTAAACCAACAAGCAAATACGTTTAGAGATGCTTATGGAAATTTACTGGATCAGCAAATGGTATCGGTTAACTTTAGCATTCCTATTTTAGATTGGGGGGAACGACGAGGCAACATAAAAACCGCTAAAATGAATAATGAAGTTATAGATATAGAGTTACAACAAGATAAAGACAAAATTAAACAGGACATTGCTCAAAAGGTTATTGATTTCAATATTCAGCAAGAATTGGTTGAAGGTGCTTTAAAAACCAGTGAAATTGCTAGGAAGTCTTATGAAATTACTGAAAAAAGATATTTATTGGGAAATTTAGATTATCTGAAGCTCACTTCATCTAGGCAAGCATGGCAATCGGCAACTGAACAATATATAACGAGTTTATTAAATTATTGGAGATTATATTTCGAAGTGCAACAATTAACTTTATACGATTTTATGAATAAAGTACCTATAGAACAAGATTTTGATGCAATTCTTAGTAATTAAAAAACAATTCTAAAAGATGACATGAAAAAAAGATTTATAACCTTGCTTTTGTTACTATTTATATTGCTGTGGTTCATGCCATTGTGGGCAAGCATATTTATTGCAATAGCAATATTGTTTAATTTATTCTTAATAAAACTAATAGGATTAATAAAACATAGATTTTTAAAGAAAACTGCAAAAAGTATTTTTCTTTTTATATATATATTCTCTATAGCCATATCCATTAAATTGTTTTTTTTTGATATCTATAAAATACCAAGCTCATCCATGAATAATACATTATATACCAATGATGTTATCATGGTAAATAAATTAGAATTGGGTCCAAAATTGCCTCGATCTCCTTTTGACATTCCGTGGATAAACATTGCATTCTATTTTAATGATGCAGCAAAAGAGAGAATAAACGAAAATTGGTGGCCGTACAAACGATTATCTGGCAGAACAACTATAAAAAATGGTGATGTTGTGGTGTTTACTATGTTTAAAAAAAATATGGTTATTGTAAAACGTTGTATGGGCATTGCCGGTGACACCCTTAAAATAGATAAGGGTAACGTTTATATAAATAATAAACACTTTAGCCCTTCAAACCTAATACTTAATAATTATGAGTTTAATGTTAAAGACAAAAAAACACTCTATAGGAAACTAGACTCTATTGGTTTCGATATTTCAATGAAGAGAACGCGGACAGGTCATTTTATGGCAACCCTATCAACGCAGGTTAAAGATAAGCTTAAAGCATTGTATTTAGTTAAAGATTTAAAAAAAATAACTGATTCACTTGTAGAAACAAGTACTGTATATCCCAACTCTAAATACAATCAATGGAATTTAGACGATTACGGCCCCTATATAATTCCCAAAAAAGGACTGAAAATCGAGCTAAATCCAATGAATTTTGAATTATACAACAAAGTCATTGACACACATGAAGGCATTCGTATAAAAGATATTGAAGGAGCTTATTTTATAAATGAAAAACGAGCTAAAACCTATACTTTTAAACAGGATTATTTTTTTATGATGGGCGATAACAGAAAAGGATCCATTGATTCAAGAGTTTGGGGCTTGGTGCCTGAAAAACGCATTATAGGCAAAGTTCAATATATACTGTTTTCAAATTACCAAGATAAGTTTCAATGGAATCGATTATTTAAATATGTTAAATAATCAAAACTGCTATTAACTCAAAAAAGTGGTTTAAATTCAAAAACTTACACTTTTGAGCACCGTTACCTTAGGATTTATTTTGGCACTTTCAGAAGTAAGCGATTTTTATAAAGACGACATTTAAAAAACCTGATATTTTTTTCAAGATATCAGGTTTTTGCATTTTATGCCCTGTCGATTTAGTTAATTTTACCGGATAATTTTAAAACAAGACATATCCGTCCCATCCAATAGGTTAGGATATTAAAGTTTTAGGCTGTTTTTTGTAAGACCTGTGCCTGCATTCTTCTGCCGATCTCCAATGCATTGGCGGTGTGGATTCCAAAGAATATCCAAAGAATTTCGGTAGGTTTTGTTTTGGCCTTGATTTTTTTTAAGTGGTAATGTTCTTTCTCTTTGCCAAAACTGCCTTCCAGCCTAGAAGCCCTCTCTTTGGCGATCATCGCTTTAAGTTTTCTTTGAAGCCCGTAATGTCTTGAAGGTTTTCCTTTGGGCCTGAAGTCTGTTTGTATTTGGTTCGAGGTAGCGAAAACCCTATTTTTATTGGTTGCATAAATAGCGTCCGCACCTACTACTTTAACTTTTTTACGGGTCAGTCCCTGTGCCTTGTGGATTGTATTTTTAAATTGGGCCCCTTCGTTGAAGTTATCAAAATCGATACGTTGTACAAAGCTGATACCATCGATTTGAAGTTTGTTCACTTTGGCGCCAAATTCAACTGATTTTATTTCTTTCCCGCGAACGATCGGACGCAGATAGTTTTTATGTAGGCTTACTATTCTTCCTTTTGGCTTTTCACCTTTGGTAAACAATAGAAATTGTTGCTTATAAACTTTTTGAACGGTGCTACGTCTTTTGTAATAGCTCTCGGGCAGTTCCAATCGATATTCTTTTTCAATGTGTTTTAAAAATTTCTGGAACTTTAAAAGCAATCGCAACAGGGCACGCGTTATAGAGGTGCGTCGTTTTACCGTTTTCTTTCGCATTTTACTATAACCGATATATTTTCTTTTCCACTTTAAATATTTAGTTCTCGGTTGCTTTATTTTTAAGGTCCCGCACAGTTCTTTTGTTTGTTCGTAAAGCCAATAGACACTTTCCCAGAGCAGTTTCTGATTGGCGGGAAAACGGACTTCGCTCTCATAACAAGTAGCATCCGTAACAATTTTCCCCGGTTCGCTTATATATGTTTTCCAATGTTGGTAAAATACCTTTTCTGTGGTGCCGATGTTGAGGTTTTTAGCAAGTTCGCAACGAATCTGGCTCACGATTTTATAATTGGTAATCCGTTTAAATCCTAAATGGATATCGCAGAACAATCGATAGTCGATATTGCCGTTGAGCTGTTCGATTAATTTCCTGTCGGAACAACAGGCGTAATGCTTTAAAAACATCAGGGCCAATTTACCCTTTGGGCTAAAAATACATCGTGTGCCCTTATTAAATTCCTTGATCTTAAAAGCAACAACCAAATCGTCCCATGGAACAGCCCTATGGATTTTCCCCAGATCACCTTGAAGAAAACGGGCTTTTAACAAGGCTAAATGCTCTGTGGAAGATAAAAACGGAAATTCGTGCTGCAATTCGGATATTCTTTGTAATTTCATGCCTAAGAAAAAAGAAAAACCCCGTTTTTATGGCTTTTTGCCCGAATTCGGGGTTTAGTTCCTCTAATTTACAACTTATTTAGCTGATTTCCAAATGTTTATTTAGTTGTGAATGTGCCTATTTTATTGCTTAATAAGTAATTAACGTAGCGAAGGTTACGAAATTTCGTACAACACCAATATCACGGAAAACATTCGCAAATTTGAAACAGAAAGTAAGGGTTTCACTTACTTTTTTTGCGGTTTTTTTTTCTTCTAATTAATTTATTTGTACTTACTTTGAAATCAAATTAATACTGAAAACTTTTCAAGGAAAAACCTCTAGATATTAAAATTTATAATTAAAAAGAGATGAACCTTATTTAACTATAAAAACCTAAGCTTATAAGAATAAACTCTATAAATACCCAGAGGAAGAATTGTCATTCTTGTTTAGTCAAGAACATCATAATTTAAATTTTATTTGCTGATAATTCTTATAATCACTTAAACGATTTAAGTAATTGTTATGTTCTACAAAGTAGCATGTCTCATTAGACTTTTGTAAAAGTAAAAATAATAATTAAAAAAGGATTTTTAATCCTTAAACAATATATTTTAAAATTTAATAAAATGAAATACCCATAAGCGATCAATAGCATACAAACAGACGATGAATAAATTTTGTAACTTGCGATTAAACAAGAAACTCGATTTTTTACTGAAGGCAAAGACCTCGAGAATGAAATTGAGTTCGAAAAAGGGGGAAGCACAAACAGATGTTGCCACGCTTATTAACTTGAGCCAGAGCACGAAGATGAAAATTTCAATCTCTACCCCTTTACTTTTTATTCAAGGTTTATTCCTCTCTTTTTCAAGTTGGGTAAGGGATTTTCCGTCTCAAACTCAATTTTTCGCTTATTTTCAACAAATTATATACAGATGAAAAAAATAATTGGAATATTTGGAGTAGCAGTTTTAGCAATGGTTATGTTTTTTAGTGTGAATGCAATAAGCAGTTCAAATGGTGGTTTGGATCTAGCAAGTATATCGACTATGAATACGGCAAATGCGGAAATACCAATTCAACTTGGTACAAAAAATTGTGTTTGTAAGGGGTCGACATGTCAAGATGCCAACTGGGTGTCTTTTCGTAAATATTGCGGTTATGGAGAAAATTCTGATATAGTATGTAGTCAATGGAACTATAAATGTTAGTTAGATTTAATATAGAGTTATTGGCTCGGGCCAATAACTCTTTTAATTTCAAATAACTGTTATGATAAAAAAAATAGCTGTGGTTTCTCTAGTAATTGTTCTTTGCTTATTTATGTCCTGCAATAAGGAAAAAGGTATGGATGCAAAGGTCTATTATAATGTAGTAAATCTAACGGACAAAATTGATGATAATATAATCAATACTTTCGAATTTGAAATAGATACATTAACCATACAGTCGAGTATTGAAACCTCCTATGTAGGCAATCTTTTATTATTTAATGATACCTTATTTTTTGCGGATGAATTTTTTGGATATTTGTTCCGCTTTACAACAGAGGGGGGAGTTAATAGATAGGCATATAGGAAAAGGTAGAGGCCCAAATGAAGTGCTGGGCTATAATTATTCAGCTGTATCGGACAAACTCTATTGTTTTTTAAATGGCGGAAATAGTGGTTTAGCTTTTTTCAACAAGAAATTTACAAAAGAAAAAGAATACAGGATAGATTGGGAAATCAAACGTTCTAAAAAAGAGGTACTGGCAAATCCCATACCAGAGATAGGGGACAGTTATGAATTCGATTTTGGAATGCCCGGAATTTTTAAAGTGTGGAACGATAAACAGGTTTCTGTTGCCGTTACGGCTTCTCATCCTAAATTTAACGGGTATTTTAATTCGGAACTCTATTATAATTACTCAAGGGTATTGGCAATAATCAATATAAATACCGGTAAAATCGATAAACTAATAGGCAGAAGGCCTCCAATTTATTTATTACATAAAAACATACCTAATTTTGATCATTTTAACTATGAAGTTACAAATGAAAATGTATTTGTTAATTTTTGGGCGGACAGCACTATTTATGTTATAGACAAAAAAACAGATTTAGCTATTGGTAAATTTGGACACCCGGGCAAGAATATGAATGCGAACTACCCCACAACACAATCTTATGAGGATGCCGAAGATAATTGGAGAGAAGACAGAAATAATTTCGGGTTTTATCATTATATAAAATATATTCCTACTGAAAATACTATGTACAGAGGTTATACCAAAGGTAAAGATGAGACAACTGACGGATTGCAAATTTATAGGGGATACAACATGGTAGGTGATTTTTCGGTCCCAAAGGGAATAGAAGTTATTGGGGAAGCGAATGGAGAAATTTATGCCATTAACTCTAATGACGAAAATATGCTTAGAATTTATAAAATAAAATTTAACCATGAAAATTAAAATTATTTTTTTCTGTATTGGTCTTTTAAACTTCAATTTAAGTCATAGTCAAAAGACAGCTATTACTGGTAGAATACTTGATGCTAAAAACAACGATCCTGTTTTTGGAGCCTATATTTCTGTTAACACCAATCAAGTAGCTATATCTGATGATTTAGGCAATTATCAATTTATGCTTACGACAATTAACCCAACCGATAGTGTATGTATTTCCCATATTGCCTATGGAAAAAATTACTATAAGTTATCTGATTTCAAAAACAGAAAAAAATTTGAATTAACAAGCAAAATAAATCTATTGGATGAGGTAATTGTTCATAATAATCTATCAGATGATGCTCCTATTTTAAAATCGGCGAGAACGAATTTTGATAAATTAAGAATTAAATCCAATTACTGGTCAGGTCTTAATTTAAAGCAAGTAACTAAATATAAAGATACTGCTCAGAGTTATTTAGAAGTGGTGGGGCATGTCTTTATGGTCGGCAGTGATGAAAAAAACCCATTTGTGTTTGGATTTATAATTCCAAGTGAAGTTAGAAGGACCAAAGAAAGTAAGTCTTTACAAGAAATTTCCAGAAATTTTAACAGCAAAAGGGGAATGTTGCAAAGTATTGGACATGAATGGACGAATGTATTGTTAAATTATAAGTTTTTTGAATTAGCACATCCTTTGAGCAAAAGGGGGAGGAATAAATTTGTAATTAGGTCTGAAAAAACAGAGTGGATAGATAATAATGAATATTATGTTTTAGAGTATAAACAGGTAAAAAAGTTAAAATTAAAGACCAGATATTTAAAAAATATGTATGGAAAAATTTGGATAGATAAAATAGACAATTCAATATTTAAGGAAACAACTTATTTCGACTTTGAAAATATAAGCAGTCAAAATTTTTCCATTTTTTACAAAAAAATAAAAGACCATGTCTATCCGTATAAAGCAGTTAGCAATGTTTTTCACCATAATTATTCGCATTTTAAAGCAGGTTTTAATGTAAAAAGTATTTTTAGTTTTTACAATATTGATGTTAAGGAAAGGGAAAACTACCGAAAACTATATGGTCTATATCAAATGGATGCTTTTTTTACAAAAATTGATTATAACAAACCCTTTTGGGACAAATACAATTTAAGCAACAACCCAATGTCAAAAGATATTGAATATTTATCGCACAAAAAAGACTTGGACACTTTGTTTTCAGAAGGTGCAACTTCAGAAATTTACATTAAAAAACACCCCTTGTACGGGTATCTTCAATCGAAAATGCCACAGTTTAAAGCTATTGAAAATTTAATGAAAAAAGATTTAAAATTAAAATAAGTATGTTACGTAACTTTTATTTATTGCTCTTAATATTACTTTTCTTGGTCAACTTTGCCTGTAAACACGGTAACCAAAATAAAAAAACCGATTCAGCTAACAATATAATTGGAACTGTTGATTCAATTAATAGTGAGCTTAAAGAAAAAATTAAAAAAACAAAAGGACTGTTAATATGTAATAACAAGCATATTAACCTAAAAAAAGTAAAAAAAGGTTCTAGCATTGAGCAGAATTTCATTTTTCACAATACGGGTACTGAAACGGTTGAATTGCTTGGATATGAAGCTTCTTGCAATTGTACGGAATTAAAATTATCTAAGAATATTGTTTCTCCCAAAGATTCCGTTTCAATCATAATGATTGTTGAAACTGAAAATAAAGGTTTAGGAAATGATATTGTTAATACAACAATAAAGACTAATGGACAAAGGACCTTTTACCATTTATCTCTTAAATTTGAACTTGTAAATTAATATACGTGATATGATGATATATGTTATAGAAAACTAGTAGGTGCTTATTACTATAAAGTTAATTGTCAAAAATAATATTGTCTTTAAAATAAAAGCAAATGTAACTATTTGAAGTGCAAGGTATACTAAACTTTTTAAAAGAATACTACTAGTTGGAACTATAGTGTAAAGTATTAAAAAATAATCATTTGAGGGAGAAATATACTAGGATACGATAAATTTCACTTTTTTAAAAAAAATTATACATTTGGAAGAAGCAATCAATACAAAGAGTTTAGTCTAAGAGACAATGTGTTTTATAGTCAAATTACCAAGATAAGTTTCAGTGGAATCGATTATTTAAATATGTTAAATAATCAAAACTGCTATTAACTCAAAAAAGTGGTTTAAATTCAAAAACTTACACTTTTGAGCAGCGTTACCTTTTGATTTGTTTTATTGATTCACAAGTAATTAACGCAGCGAAGATTACGAAATTTCAAACAATACCAATATCACGGAAAACATCGCAAATTTGAAACAGAAAGTAAGGATTTCACTTACTTTTTTTGCGGATTTTTTTTTGATTTCTTAACTTCTTAGTGGTACTTTTGCGTAATTAATTTATGATTAACCATAAAATATATGCCTATTATATAAAAAAACAGAGGATAGATTCCATACATTTTGCCAGTTTTTAACCGGTGTAAAAAACCTGAATCTAATATTACGCCCCGCAAAGTAGCGAACCTCTATAAACTTTGTAAGAGTAAATAAATTATAAACCATTAAAAATTTCAAAAATGAATTTAAAGAAAAAAATAATAGGAATTTTAGGGATAGCTATTATTGCAATGGCTCTATTTTTTAGTACAAATGCAATTAATGGCTCAAATGGAGAATTCGATTTATTAGGATTGGTATCTATGAATACAGCAAATGCGGAGTGTAATAACGTGACTCATCAACCAGGAGCCTATTGCAAAAATAATTATGAAAAAAACTGCGGATTCTGTACTGTAAGTTCAACAGTTACCTCTTGTAAAGAATCAACATCTCATATCAAAGATTGCTACGATATTGGATTTTAGTATCAACATAAAAAATATAATATGGTAAAGTTTATTAAAATTTTAATGACTGCTTGTGTATTTATCTTTGCGTTATTTTTAAGTGTAAAAGTACAGAGTAGTATTTCAGGTAAAGATATTACATTAAACTCTATGTTATGTTTGGTTAATGCGAATGCGGAAACTAAATGTCTGAAAGGTTCTGTTAATAGCTCTTTTTGTAAACATAACCCCAATATAAATACCGGTCTCTGTGTCACCGATGCAACGAAAAGATGTTGTAAAGACACAACTGGGACAAAAGATTGCTACGATGTTGGGTTTTAATATTGACTTAAAAAATAATATAAATTTAAATTAATGAAAAAAATAATAAGAATTTTAGGAATATTTTTTGTTACATTAGTTATTCTTTTTAATGCAAACACAACGAACGGTTTAACAAGAGGTTTTGAATTGGCAAGCATAACGAGTATGAACACAGCTAATGCCGAATGTAATAGTTCAATCACATCGCCGGGGGCTTTTTGTAAAAACAATCCCCAAAAAAACTGTGGATTATGTACAATACATTCTACAGGGGGGGCATCCTGTAAAGAAACTTCTTCTATTAAAGACTGCTATAGTGTTGGGGTGTAACTTTTTAAATTATTAATCTATTAAAAGAGGCTATCCAAAAAGTTCTATTTTTTGTCATTTCGGTTACAGCCATTAGCTTTAACTTGCCGATTTTTCATGTGTCTATACTATAACCAATGTAGCAAAAGATTTAAATTATACTTTTTAGATAGCCTCTTTATTTATAAAAATTATTTTAGATATGACAAGCTGTAAAATTATAATTGTACTGGTTATTGCCAGCTGTATATCAGTATCATGTACGAAACCTATAAACCCAAACATGAATTATGGTGTTACGAAAAATAAAATCAAACAAATAGGATACGATTCTATTATCTTTAAAATTGATGATTCTTCATTACAGTATTCCAATTCAATACAGTATTATGATGGGTTTGAAAATAATCAATTTACTTACTTTAATTCTACTAATAATTCAATATACTTTCTTGATTATTTAACCAAGAAGCAGGATAGTATCTGGGATAATACAATATCAAATCATATTTTTGATTCTTATACAATTAAAAATAAAGATAGTATTTTCCTATTTAGCACAACAAATAAGAAACTCTATTTATATAACTTAAGGGGAGATTTTAAGAAAGAATTTGATCTGTCACAAGAAACGATTAATGATTCAACCATTTTACCTTATCCCTATATGTCAACAAACCTTCCTCTCGTAAGTCATAAAGGGAGTTTATATTTGACAGGATATCAGGTTGGAGAATTATTTACTGGGGGAAGAGGCCATAAGCAAAGGAAGACTATTCTTAAGTTAGATACTGATGACAAGCAATTAAGTTATCACATTAATTACCCTGATTTATATAACAAATTCAATTGGGGTGCTACATATTATTATATGACTTCATCAACTTATAATCCATTAACTCAGTCACTAATAGTGAATTTTCCTATTAGCCATAATTTATACGTGTATGATTTAGTTAGTGAGAAAGGTCGATATGTTTATGCAGGGAGTAGCTATATTAAATCAATTGAGCCATTTTCAAAAGATAAGAGTGATTTCGTAGATTCTAATAAACGATTAATATATTACATAACTAATTCTTCGTATATATCAATATTTTATGATAGATATAAAGATGTTTATTATAGAATATCTGCTTTACCAATGCAAAAAAAAGAAATTGTGGGTAAGGATTATTGGAAAAAAAGGCAATTTCAATTGATTGTTTTGGATAACAATTTTGAAACTTTGGGAGAAATTTCAATTAATAATATAATACCCGAAAATATCTTCATAAATGAAAAAGGAATTCATTTGCAAAATTTCTCCAATGAGGATGAAATGAAGTTTAAAATAATTAATATTAAAATATAGTTAATGAAAAAGATCATTTTGATATTAGCATCAGCACTAACTTTTATTGGTTGCCATAGTAAAGATTTACATTCTTTTTATTCGGAAAGCTTATTAACCGATATACCTAACAACAAAAATTATATCTATTATGTAGTTATACCACATGCAGGTTGTCCAGGCTGCGTAACGGATGCAGAAGAACTATTGATCTTAAACAAAAATAGTAATCGGCTTTTTTTTATTATTACAAATTATTCATCAAAGAAATCTTTACGATTAAAACTTGGGGAAGATGTAATGAAATATAAAAATGTGTTTCTTGACTCTACGAATAAGTATTATGCTAACTTTTTTAAGGATAATATTTATCCTATTTCCATTCATTTGGATAAGAACAAAATAAACGATATTTTGGTAGGTATTCCCAATATATAATAGTTTGGACTACATCTTTATTCAATTAATTTTAGCGTTTATAATACTCTAAAAATCAATCAAAAAAGTGAATAAACTTAATTGTTTTTATAATAAATGTTATCTTCTGATAGTTTTAATTTTGATCAATTGTAAACCTGATAATAATAAAATTAACAGCGGTTATTATATTGTTGATTTTGATAATGCTAAGGATAAAGAGATGAAATTATACGAAGTAGCAGATTCCTTGAAATTTACATTTCTTCAGTATGATAAGGAGAATCCCGTAGGCGAAATATTACACTATAAAGTTACCGAAAATTATTTATTTATAGTAGACCAACAACAGAAACTTTTTGTTTTCAAAAAAAATGGAGACTTAGTTACCTTTATTTACAATAAAGGAAGAGGCCCATCGGAATATATCACAATTGAAGATTTTATTGTTGATTCAAGAGAGGAAAGTATTTTTATTTTGAGCCCAACGAGCGGAAAACTTCTCAAGTATGATATATATGGAAATTTTATTGAAAGTTTTTCAATCAATTATACTCACGCCGCACATATTTCAAAACTTACCAATGGAAACTATTGCATCTATCAATCTGCACGCTTTTCCGAAAATAATTTTAATATATTTTTTTTGGACAAAAATTTTCAAGTAATTAACTCTGTAATAGATTCTAAAGGAGCGTTTATAAAAAAAATTCCTTATCTACTAGATGTAGTTTGGGGCAATCATAATAATAGCACCTATTATAAAGAAGTATTATCAGATACAGTATTTAAAATTAACCAAAAAAACACTTCTGAACCCTATATACTGTTTGACTTGGGTAAAAAAAGAATGCCAGACAAATACTATGAAAAAACAGGATATTATCAAAAGAACGCTCACAAGTTTTATCAGGTAGGTAGTATTCTAGAGTCCGGTAAGTATTTTTTTTTACAAATTGCATATAATAATGAAAAGAAATATTTTTTATATAAAAAGAATAATAATGAATCTTTAATTATTAATTTGGGAACTAAAGGGTTTTCCAATAATATTGATATTGATTTTTGGCCAGAATATATAGACGATAGCGAAACTATGTATCGATTTATTGACCCCATAGAATTGCGTAGTAAATTAAAAGAAACTTCTGAGGCAAATGAAATTAAGAATATTTTAGATTCAAATGATAACCCTGTATTGTTAAGTGGCAAACTATTGGACTAAAATTAATATTTAGAGCTATGTAAATTCAATAATATCAATACACATATTTCATAATATTAGATTAAGAAGGAGAGGCTCTATTTGTTCAAAAAAAAATAATTTTTTGTTATAGTTTAGCATGGAAATAGCATAATTGATGAAAAAAAGTTTATCCCCATTTTCAATAATCCTTATCTTTATTACGCTATCCATAATAGGAGCCAGCCTGATACCCTTGTTGAGCATCCAGTTTGCCCCAACACGGGCCAACAAGTCCTTAAGTGTTTTTTTGGTTGGCAAGACACCTCTGCCAAGGTCATCGAGCAGGAAGCAACCTCTAAACCGGAAGGCGTTTTCAATACCGTTAAGGGCATTAAGGACATCCGCTCAACCTCTAGAAAAGGCGGCGGGGCCATCTATATGGACTTTAAAAAAGGGACGGATATGGATGCCGTCCGTTTCTAAGCCCCCAAAATTATTTCGATTTATCCCAGGCAATTAATTTAAAAAAAACAAAAGAACTACCCTTTTGCATAGTATAAGTTAAAATAGTGCCTCATAGATTTGTTGTTAAATTGTATTGCCCCCTATTTAAATAACCGAGCTTCTTGGCGGCCCTTATTCTAAAATAATTTTATGAAATTTGGAAAAAAAATCAAATTCAACAACAATATTATCTCATTATTGGGAAAATAGTATTATATATATTACGTCGTTTTAATAAAGCAATTTTAAAGCTTGTCAATTCTTTGACAATTACATTAGCAAAACACCAAAACAATTACCTTAAAATCAATGCCTATGGATATAAAAAAAGTGCCTAGAGGATAGATTCCATACATTTTGCCAGTTTTTAACCGGTATAAAAACCTGAATCTATTAGTTACGCCCCGCAAAGTAGCGAACCTCTATAAACTTTGTAAGAGTAAAACAATAATTTACGGGGCAAGCCCCGTTAACATTTAAAATCAAAAAAAATGAAAAAAATAATTGGAAGTTTAGGAATAGCTGTTATTGCAATGGCTTTGTTTTTTAGTTCAAGTGCAATATACTAGCTCGGATAGTGATTTGGACTTGGCAGAATTAATAAAAACGAATGTTGCCAATGCTGAAGGTCCAGGAGGTACTTGGGATTGTTGGAATACGGTTACAAGAAATGGAAGCAATTATGTTATTGCATGTAGCATTACAGTAAATGGGGTAGAGTATTGTTGTAAAGTTGTTACGGACGCGAGCGACGTTAATGGACTAGCCACCTGTACAACCTAGCACCAACCAACTAGCATGGTTGTTAAAACATTTTTAATTCTGATATAATGCTCCAAAATGAAAAAAATTTCAACTTCTGACATTATTAATATATGTTTATCATTTATTGCTTTATTAATATTAAACAGATGTGCAAATAAATTTGAGCCTAATAAAAACAGCATAACTTTTAATAAAAGTTATGCTGTTGAAGTTGATTCAGTTGAAGTACCTCCAGTTCTCTTAAAAGAAAGAAGAATAATTGCAACTAATGATTTTCTCGTTTCGATGAACATTGATTCTGATACCATATTTAGAGTCTTTAAATTACCATCATATGCCTATTTAGGGAGTTTTGGGAGCAAAGGCAAAGGTCCTCAAGAATTTGTTTATCCAAATATTTCAAGTTTTAGAACTGATGGTAAGAATATTTCCATTTCAGATTTAAAAAAGGTTTTTACAATAGGTTTAAATGAAAACGACATAACAAATAATAAGGTTACTTTTTTAGAGAATTATTACATACCTGGAAAAATAATGGGTTTAAACCAAGCGACTGTTTTAAATGACTCCATTATCTGCGGTGTTATGTGGACAAATTCAACACATGAAATAGTTTCTTTTAATACTCACAATGAAGAAATAGGTTCTTTTATCGATTATCCGAATTTTTATCCTAATGCACCCAAAAAAATTAAACCAATACTTTATAATAAGCACATTTCTTTATCACCTGATAAATCAAAGTTAGCTATACTGTATACAAAATTTTCATTATTAAGAATTTATGATTTTAATACAGGTAAATTAATAGAGAAATCAATTAATGGAACCCCTGATCAAAAAGACATTTCGTTTACAAAAAATTCAATAAAAGATTCCTTTGATCTTTATAAATACTATAAAGATATCACTATTACAGATAAGTATATTTATGGCTTATACCAATTATCTACAGCCCAAAGAAAAAATAAAGGAAGTAATGAATATATAAGTAAATCAATTTCTCAGAAAGAACTTCATATTTTTACGTGGAATGGAGAGCCCAAATTAAAAATAAAATTAGAAGACTGGATGAATATTTTTACAGTTACCACCGATGATAAAAACCTAATATTCGTACATCCTGAAAAAGAGGATTTAATATTTACTGCTAAATTAAATTTTTTTTAATTCAAATACGCCATGAATAAAAAATGGGTATATATTGCTGTTTTTTTGCTATTATTTACTAATTTTTATTTGCTTAAAACAAAAAATTCAAGAGAGAAAAAACTTATTGGTTTTACTAAAAGCTTGAATGAACAAAACCTATTATTAGAAAATAAAATTAAAAATTTTAATACCAAATTAATTTTCAATTTTCAAGTTCGTATATCAGAGAATAATAGAGAAATTATTTTTAAGAATAACCCGACGTTAAAGCCAATATTAAATTCTAAAAAAATAATTCTTTTTTTTAATGAAAAAACATGTGGTTCATGCATTACCAAAATTTTACAAGATTTAGAAATTATTGCTAATAAAATTGGAAAGGACAAAATAATTGTTGCCTCGAACTTAGGAGAAATAGGTAAGCCTTTGCATAATTCGGAGTATGATTTTAAACATTTTTTTGTAGAAACCTTTTATATAAAAGCTGAAAAGCTTAATGAGCCTATAGTTTTTATAGCAGATAACAATTTGAATATCAATTTATTGTATTTACCTGAATCATTTCCAAATATGAGGCAACCTTATTTTAGCAAAATTCTTCCTAACTACTTTAAACAATCTGCAAAAAAGAGATGAGATCAATTAAGAGTCTATCCAAAATTACCGCGAGTTAGATTATAACTTTTGTTCAATTAAAACAGAGAGAGTTGATTAGTTCAAAAGGTTTAATTTTTTATTATAACTTAGCTTGAAAATAGTAAAATACGTGAAACAAAACTCATCGTCATTCTCTGTAATTCTAATTTTTATCTCTCTATCTATTATAGGGGCAAGTTTAATCCCTTTATTAAACGTTCAACTTACCCCTACTCGTTCCAATAGCTCCCTAAGCGTTTCTTTTGGTTGGCAAGATGCTTCTGCAAAAGTCATAGAACAAGAAGTAACCTCTAAATTAGAAGGTGTCTTTAATACTATACATGGTATTAGCAATATCAGTTCATCTTCACGAAAAGGTAGCGGTTCAATTTCAATGAACTTTAAAAAAGAGATGGATATGGATGCTATCCGTTTTGAAGCGGCCAATCTTATCCGTCAAAGCTATTCTGAGTTACCCGAAGGTGTTAGTTACCCTTCATTATCTAAAAGTAGTACTAATGAAAATACTTCACCCATTTTATCCTATAGTATCAATGCCAATGAAAGCCCCTATCATATAAAGAAATTTACTGAGAATAACGTATTACCCAAGTTAACTACTATAAATGGGGTTAATAAAGTAGATGTTTACGGAGCAGCCCCTTTTGAATGGGTTATTGAATACGATACTAAAAAGTTATTTCAATTAAACATTTCCGTTGAGGAGATACAAAATGGGGTAAGAACATACCTTCAAAAAAAAGAATTAGGTACTGCCTTGATTCAATCCGAAAACAGCACAACTGATCGAGAAATTTCATTGGTTTTAGCCCACAAACCAAAAGAAAAAATCAATTGGAATATAATTCCTATTAAGAAAATACAAAATCGGATTATTTATCTAAGCAATCTTGCAACTGTCAGGTATAAAGAGGGCAATGTAAATGCCTATTACCGTATAAACGGTTTAAATACCGTCAATATGGCCATATATGCCGAAAAGGGTGTGAATACCATTGATTTAGCAAAAACCATAAGATCAACTGTTGATGATTTAAAAACTGGTTTACCTATTGGCTTTTCAATCAAAATGACTAAGGACACCACAGAGTTTGTAGTAGCGGAATTACAAAAAATACAAAAACGAACCTTATTTTCTTTTTTGATTCTACTAGTATTGATAATTTTAATTAATAGAAGTGTAAAATATTTAGTGGTATTGTTTTTAAGTATTGTCACCAATCTTTTAATAGCGGTTATTTTTTATTATGCACTAAATGTGCAATTGCAATTGTACTCCTTTGCTGGGATTACTATTTCCTTTAGTATTATTATAGACAATAGTATCATTATGATTGACCATTTACGGAACAAAGGCAATAAAAAAGCTTTTTTAGCCATTTTAGCAGCTACCTTAACTACCATTGGAGCTCTTATGGTTATTTTTCTTTTAGAGGAAAGCCAACGTTTAAATCTTTGGGACTTTGCCTTAGTCATCGCCATTAATATTGGTGTTTCACTTTTGGTTTCCTTATATTATGTACCCGCCCTATTGGAAAAAATGAAAATGAAAAAAAAGCGGATTCGTTTTTCCAGAAAACGTAAACGACGTGTTTTCAAATTTACAAGAGGATATGTAAATGTTATAAATTGGACACAAAAACCAAAATTTAAATGGGTCTTTATTGTATTGTTTATATTTGGGTTCGGATTGCCTATACACTTATTACCTCAAGAACTTGAAGGTAATACAATATGGGATAAGCTTTATAACAATACATTAGGAACAGAGTGGTACAATACTGAATTACGCCCTACACTTGAAAGGTTTATTGGAGGTTCTTTTCGTTTATTTACGGAAGATGTTTTTGAAAATTCATATTATAATAAACCTGAACGTACCGCACTCCGTATAACCGGAAGTATGCCAGATGGATGTACTATTGAACAGCTCAATGAAGCCATTCTGAAAATGGAAAATTATATTGAGAGATTTGACGAAGTCTCATTGTACGAAACAAGGATTAATAGCCCGAAAAGTTCGAGTGTCGTTATATATTTTAAGGAGGATTATGAGTTTGGCTCTTTTCCCTATACTTTAAAAAGCAAACTGGAATCTAAAGCAATTAGTTTAGGTGGATTGGATTGGTCTGTAAGTGGTGTTGGGCGTGGCTTTTCAAATGCTTTGGGCACGGGCAACAAAAGTAACCGTATTATTGTAGAAGGGTATAATTACGATAATCTGTATGGTTATGCGGAACTGCTTAAAAAACAATTAGAGACTAATTCAAATGGTCGCGTTAAAGAGGTAGAAATTACAAGCGGTGGCTGGGGTAGTAATGCAATAAATGAATATTTTTTAAATTTTGACCAAGAACGATTGGCCATGGCCAATTTATCGCAACATCAATTATATGGATATTTACAAAACCAAGTATATTCCAGAAATATAACCTCTATTATAAATGACCATGAGCTACAACAGGTAAAATTAGTATCCGACAAATATCAAAAATTTAATGTTTGGGATTTAAAGAATACACCTATTCCCATTAATAAAAAGCAATATAAATTAAACCAGTTGGCCTTTATCGATAAAAGAAAAACAGGAAATACCATTGAAAAAAACAACCAACAATACCGCTTAACTGTTGCATATGATTTTTTAGGCACTCAACCGCTAGCAAAAAAAGTAAGAGAACGCAATGTTGCAGAGCTAGAAGTTAAATTACCTATAGGTTATCGCGTTTTAGAGCAGTCTTATGGAGGATGGAACAAAAAGGATTCAAAGCAATATTATTATCTTTTTGTGGTCATTATTATTATTTTCTTTGTTTGTACTATTCTTTTGGAATCCTTGAAACAACCTCTTGCTATCATAAGTATGATACCCTTATCTTTTATAGGGGTGTTTCTAACCTTTTATCTATTTGATTTTAACTTTGACCAAGGCGGATATGCTTCGTTTATTTTATTGAGCGGTATTAGTGTCAATTCGGCTCTTTTTATAATTAACGATCATAATAATTTAAAAAAACAATATCCTAACAGAAACAATCAAGCACTATACTTTAAGGCTTTTAATTATAAAATTATTCCTATAATCCTAACAATAACTTCTACTATTGTTGGGTTAATTCCATTTGTATGGAATGGTCAAAATGAAGCCTTCTGGTTCTCTTTTGCTGTAGGGTCTATTGGGGGTCTATTGTTCTCCTTTCTGGGTATATTCTTTTATCTACCTTTATTTATAACCAAAAAAAAATAAGAAAATGAAAAAATTAATGACATTACTATTTCTATTCCCATTCCTGTTAATTAGTCAAAAAGCAACAATTTATTCTTCATCGGGAAGCAATTTTGATCCTCCAAGAGAACAGTTATGGCGGGGAATTATTTTTGCCCCTGAGGAAAAAGAATCTTCATCGGCCGATTTCCTTCTGAATTTTAAGAAACTTGTAGAAGACGCTTTGGTTCCAAAAGGAATCAACCTAGTAATTTTCGATATGCACTGGAATAATTTTCACTTTGTTTGTCGTCCAGAGCTAGAAAGATTGAGCCTTCCAGTCGGACGCTATTTTACCAAAGCGGACGCAAGGAAAATGTCTAAGATCTGTAAAGACAATGGCATCAGGGTCATGGTGGGAATGAACTTCTTGACCCATCAAAATTTTGGTCAATTACTAAGAGCATTCCCTGAATATCAGTGGCCTGGAGAGAAAAAGCTATGGGATCCCTTTAATAAAAAGGTAAACCCTGTGGCATTTGCTATGGCCGACGAACTTATAGATGCTTTTCAGCCAGAAGGATTTCATATTGGTATGGACGAGGCTTGGGATTTTGATGTTTCCACGCATCCTGAGGCGAATGGCTACAATAATGCCGAATTGTGGGCCAAGTGTGTCAATGAATATTACCAGCATATTGTAAAAAAAAGAGAGCTCGAAATGCTTATATGGTCAGATATGTTCGATGAAAGACATGGTAAAGGGACTAGTGATGCGTTGAAACAGATTCCTGATGATATTATTATGTGTTATTGGGAATATGGAAACCATAAAGAATATCCATGGATTAAAAAATTTTTGGATGAAGGATTTCGGGTTTTAGCCTGTCCTTGGAACAACGAAGATGCTACTATCTCATTGGTTAATTCGGCTATAAAAAATAAGGAAAATCCAAAGATGTTGGGTATATTATATACTACATGGAGTAATGCTGTAAGCTCAGATCTTAGACCTGCTCTATTACAAGAGGGTGACCAATCTAAGCTAGACAAAACTATTCAGGGAATTGCCAAAGGTATGGAAAGTACGATTCCGTTACTTTTAGAAAAGGACATAAAATAAAAAAATACCTTCTAAATTTAAATAGATGAAATATAATAATATATCCTCCTCTTTAAAATATTCAATAACGGTTATTACATGTGCTTTTTTCATTATAACCTTGTCCACCTGTAATAAAAAAGATCGCCTTAAACAATCATTGGAACTTGCTGGGAGAAACAGTGTCGAATTTAAAAAAGTGTTGAACCATTACCTTGCGGAAAATGATACTGCGAAAGTTGGTGCGGCCGAATATCTTATTAGTCATATGCCAGGAAATTTTTCCTATGATACTACCAATTTGGCAATATACAGACCGGTTCTAAATATATTGGATTCCCTTTTAGGCAGTGGCGATTTGGATTACGGAACGGAAATCAAGCCTATAATCGATTCGATTTGGATTTTCGAAAAGAATAGATGGCCACTTTCCGAATATATATATTCCAAGCCGATCATCCATGACTTAAAAGGGGTTAAGGCCGACTACCTAATGGATAATATTGATATGGCATTCGATGCATGGTCCACGAATCCTTATAAGGACAGTATACTTTACATGGATTTTTTGGAGTATGTGCTTCCCTATAGGAATCAATCCGGTTTAGCATTGGATAACCATAGGAAGTATTTTTTAGACGACCATGGGAAGTATTTTTCTGAAAAGTATCCTTTACCAATTCATATTGCCATTGATTCACTATTGTATAAATATCGTGACATTACTTTCTCTAATGGGTTGCTTTCAGATTATCCATTCCTAAAATGTAAAGATGTGGAGTTATCGACTAAAGTACTATGCGACCAGCGTTGTTGGTTCAACTCCATGCTTTTTACTTCATTGGGCATACCTGTAACTGTAGATTTTGTACCCCTTTGGGGACATGGTAATAACGGGCACACATGGAACGCTCTAATTTATAATGGAAAGACCTATGCGTTTGAACCTAATTGGGATGATGATAGATGGAAATACAATCGGATTTATAATAACGTTGATACAGATTCCATATGGGGGAAGTTTCATCTTCCAAAAATATATCGTCATACCTTCGCAACATATCCTGAAGGGCCATTGACTGATAAAAGAATAGCGGTAGAGAATATTCCTCCGCTTTTTAGGAACCTGAAAAAGAAAGATGTGTCTGAAGTTTATTTTAAGGCCATTGATGTAAAAATACTGTTGGAGGTTGAAGTTCCAAACAATACATATTATGCTTATTTGGGGGTATTCAACAACAATTGGTGGCGACCTGTTCAGTGGGGAAAATTGGACGGTAGAACTGTAGAATTTAAAAAGATGGGAGGGGATATGATTTATGCCCCTATCTTTTATAAAAATGGGGTATCAATAATTGCTGGAAACCCCTTTTATTTAGGAGAAGATGGACAAATAAAGAAACTTACACCATCCAAAGAAAAGCAGAAGGTGTTGTTGAAGCGTAAATATAGAAAAGGATCAAAGTATAATGATCCAGGTCATCTCTTAAAGGGGAGTAGAATAGAAGGTGCCAACAACCGGGAATTCAAAGATGCCACATTGCTCGGAGAAGTAGATTTTCATCCTGAACTTAGGTCTTATTCCATCAATATTCTTAACGATCAAAAGTTCCGATACGTTAGATTTTTATTGAGTAATCCAGTCAATCTTGCGGAGTTGCGGTTCTTTGGGAGTGACGAAAATTTTGAGGAGTCGGAATTTAAAGCAAAAGAAATACTCCCCGAAGAATTACAAGAGCTTGATTTATACAAAATCAGGGACGGGGACATGCTTACGTATGTCAATATTAAAAATAAGATGAGCTCTCTTAAAAATAAAGACGCTTGGATAGGATATGACTTGAAGTACCCAAGGAGGTTAATGAGAGTCTCATTCTGTCCCCAGAACAATAGAAATCATGTCCTTCCGAATTTAAAATATGAACTTTTCTATTTTGATGGTAAATGGATATCTTTGGGCGTGCAAAAATCAAATGGGTATGAACTTAGATATGAGGCTCCTAAAAATGCATTATTCATTCTAAGATGCCTTGATGAGGGCAAAATGGAAAGGATATTTTTCTATGAAATGAATCAACAAATTTGGTATTAATGTTTAATCAGTTTACTATAGTTAATCCTAAATTCGACCCTGTTTACCATAGGATTAACAACATCAAAAAAGATGTGCTATTCTAATTTATTCCTTTAATAAAAGGTCTTTCATCCTGTTAATACTATTTTTTAACTCGAACTCACGTTAAAGATAGATTTCACATCATTATGAATTTTTATAAAATTCGCATCCAAATCAGTATTTCCTATTTCTTTAATGTCAGGTAATCCTTTAATTAACTTAGGGCGTTTGAACTGTAATTTTTTATCCTTCCCCTCGGCAACTACAATAAACTCCCCTTGTTTCAATCGAAAAAAAACATCTGCTCTACGTTTAGAAACTTCCTTCTCCCCTTGCGTTACCCGAGTATCAAAATTTAGGTTATGCCCTTTATTGATACTTCTTGTCTGCTTTTTCACAATTTCAAAAAAGCGTTCGTAATACTTTGCCGTATCTGGATAGTTTGCCTTTCCAAAAAACTGATAAGACAAGTTGCTTAAAATAGCACGACTTGCCCTATCCCCATACATCATATCGTTTTGTATTTTGTCCTGTAATACATAAAGGGTCACAATATCATAACTCCTTAAGGTTGCCGGAATACGGTGCATGTTTAATAGGCGAATGGTAGATGCTTCTTCCAACAGCACGAATGAAGGGTTTTGATTAGTTTGGTAATCGTGTGCATGATAGTGGCAATAACCGGAGACAAAGAGGCTTCTTTTTTAGGATTGTTCACTATGGAAATGACCGCTGGGTTTTGGGGATTGTTGACATCCAAAGGTATATCATCCGCGGAAAGCACCATAAATATTTTTTTGGTACTTATTTTTTAAAGGCATTGGCCAAGGTGCTTTTAACCCCTGCCGTTTGCCTGTCAGACCCTACCCCACTTATAAAAGCATCTGCCATAGCTTTAGCTGTTAAATCCGCTTCGAGAAAGGCAATGAGTGCTTTCGTTTCCAAATGTTGGTACAGGGCTATTAAATGGGGAATGGTACAGTAATCCCCATAATCTGTTTTGAGCCTCCAAATCAGACCACCTATCAAGCCTTCCACGGCATCTTTAAAAAATCGAGAGGTACTGTTATTATCCGATTCTTTCAATTCCAAAAGGTTCTCCAACAGCACCCTTGAGATTTCATAGACACTTTCTTCATCCGGCAAATATGTGGGGGCAATGGGATTGACCCTATGGTGAATGGGGTCAAAAGAAACAATATAAAATCGGTATTGCTTTTTTTGAATATAGGATATGCCATTTCGGTAATTTCAAAATCCTTGTAATCGTGCATGACCCCGCAAAAAGCATTCTTGCCAAAATGTTCTAAAAAATTATAGACCACACTTTCAGTTTTACCACTGCCCGCTGCCCCAATAATAGAGACTCCCCTACGGATGTTTTCCAATACAAAGCGAGAACCTTTTGTATTGAGTACTACCTTATATTTTTTATTTTTTTTGTTAGAGGTATCATCTTTCGAAAAAAAACATATAACAATATATTTAAGAACAGGAAAGGGATGGTTATATACATGAGTATCTTTAAAAAGGAATGCAAATCCAGAGCGTAATATCCAATAACCGATATACCGATTATACTCAGGCACATCAGGGAAAAACCATAACGTACAAATCTTATAATAAGATAAGAGATACTACATAGCAATGTAACATACAAAATCAAACTGCTCATTTCACCCATAGCTAACATTTATTGAAAATTAGTACTAAATCCCGATAGAACCGGAGTTTATCGCTTTTCCCATTCCTTTCTTAAGTTTTATAAATGCCTTATATGCCAATTGCACCTTATTGGTAGGAATATTGGGAATGTTTATTCCTGCTTTATGGAGCAATTTAAAAGCCATTTGTCTTTCGTTTGTTGGTAAGCCCACAAGTGTTGTAAAAAATTGTTTCGGGTCTTTTATAAACATATTTTTTGCCCAATAACTTTCAACAAAATTTCGGTTGTAGTCAAAAACAGTATCAAATCTTTTTTCAGCGGCTTTATAAAATTTTTCCCTGTGAAAGCCCTGTTTTACTTTTTTGCTGTTTAGAATTGTTTCCGATTCTTTATATTTTGATCCCGGGGAAAGACTGAACGAATTGGTACTGTCCTTTCTGCTGACAATAATATGGATATGGCTCTGGTAGCCTTCTTTCTGCATTCCTCTGACGATACGTTTGCTCCCGGGCCCTCGGGATCGGTGCGGGGCTTCTTTTTCCAATTTGGCTATTTCCTTTTCCAGTTTTTTGATGTTACCTGTTGCAATGCTTTCTTGTATGTCCCTGATTTTATGTTTTAGCTTGAGTATTTTGGTGGCAAAGGGCTGGTTTTCCCGTATCTTTTTGTCCGTTCCCTTATAGGTACGTTCGTGCTCGATTTTGGCATAATATTTAATATCGTCAACAGTAACTTTCTGGTCCCTATAAAAAGCGTCGGCATAGTCCTTCATGACTTCCCTAACGTATTTACGCAGTTTTTCGGGATTGTTATGGATATGTTTTAATTCCCTCGGGCTAGGACTGACCACCAAAGAATAGAATTTAGGATCCTTTTTGGAAAGCTTAGCGGTATTGCCATCAATTTCCGAAATTACTTCTTCTGGGCTTACCTTGTCGTTATACTGGTCAAAAAAATGTTCCCGGAGTTCCATACTTTTATCCTCGTTTTCCTTTTCCAAATAATTGACGAAATCAGAAACACTTCCCTTATAGTTCATGCCCGATTGTTGTTTGGTAATGGCGATATACATTCTTTATAAATTTTTTAAGGTTCTTTTCAGTTTTACA
>NZ_JAXKVV010000026.1:0-49058 GCF_034296135.1 Aureibaculum koreense | reverse complement strand
CTACAAGATAAAATTACTGAGATGGTAAACCAACTAACTCCTGAACTTATAAAATCTATCACCAGTTATCAATTATACACTAAAACATTTTTTGAGTATTTTTAAATCAGAAATGGTATTATTGGATAGTTCCGTCCAAAATTCTATATATATTGAAGATTGTGAAGTCTGTTGCCGACCCATTGAAGTTCAAATAAGCTTTGATAACGAACAAAATTTAGAAAGTTTTTCAGCTGCGGATATTGAGCAATAATTAATTATCGCTCTTATACGTTTTTAAATAGTTGCCCCTAACAATTTTAGCGGTATTGTGTTCACCTGCATGATGCCATCCAGGAGGCATAAATATATACAACAACTTATTTTTTAGCCCCGGTGCTTTATAAACATCTTTCCACAACGCAATAATTTCACCGAAGTAAACATCAAAGAAGTTTCCCGAGTCCATCTGCCTTGTAATCCCATATTCTATATCTATATTTTTGTCTTCATTTTGGAAAGTGCCAAAAACTTTATCCCATATATTCAATAAATTACAGAAATTGGTATCCATATACAATGGATTCCTGGCATGATGTACTCTATGATGCGAGGGCGTTAATATAATCTTATTTAAAAAACCAAGTCTTCCGTCCTTTAATAAATTTTCACCAACATGAATAAAAGCTCCATAAGTACCATCAACAAACATTATTAAAAATAAAAGTTCTGGTTGTATTCCTAATAAAATGCAAATAGTTGTCCGAATAGTATCTGCATAAGGAGCTTCTAAGAAAAAGTGAGCGTGTGTAACAGAAAGGTTCATATTTTCAGGAGCGTGATGCGTTGAATGCAAACACCAAAAAAGCCGAATCTTATGCCCCAGATAATGATAAATAAAATGGGCGAATTCCCAAATAATATAACTATACACAAACCAATACCAAGTCAATTTGGTCTGAAAAGGAGCATATTTTTGAAAAAGACCAATACATAAAGTTACCATTGCAATGGCAATAAACCTACCCACAAAACGATTGAAGATGTAAATTAAAAAATTGACCTTATATACTTTAGTATGAGGTTTTTTATAAATAAGACTCAAGATTAACTCTAAAATAAGCAGTAAAGGTATTATTGGGTAAATTAGGGAAACAATTCCGTCATAGGTTTTAAAAGCACTATAATCTCCAGTTTGCAAAATGTCCCAAGCTTGGCTGATACCTAAAAAGCCAATAATCTCTTCATATACTATTTGAAGAACTTCCATAAATCATTTTTTTTTTTGAAAGTTATAAATCTAGTAAAAATTTATTTTTCATCCAATAATTCTAAAACCACCAAATACGCACAATGATCTGAAGCAATAGTATCTTGTATTATTTTGGTTTCTAACACTCTCCATCTGCTTTTTGGATAAAACATCACATAATCTATCTTTTTGGTTGGATTATCTGAAGGATAAGTATATTCCATATTATTTTTATCATAAGAGACTGTCCAAATTTCTTCGAGAATATTTATGGGGGTACTATTGGGTTCAGCGTTTAAATCTCCTGCCAAAATAGTTGGATGTTTATTCTTAGAAAACACTTTGTTTATTTTTTTAGCTTGCACTACCCTATCCTTTTCATCATTTAAATGATCTAAATGAGTTCCTATAAAAGAAATAGTATCTTTTAAATTTATAGTTGTTGTAACTTCCAACGCTGCTCTAGGTTCGTGGTCATCGTAATAAGGTAACGCTACATTTCTAGAACTTAAAAAAGAAGTTTTTGATAAAACACCCTCACCATATTCACCCCCGTCATACTCCATGGCTTTTCCAAATATTGGATTTAGTTTTGTTCGCCAACCCAATTCCGTTACCAAATCATATTTTTTTGCCCTGTTGGATTTTATTATCCACTTCTTGCAATGCCACAAAATCAGGATTTGCATCTTTAATAACCTTGGCAATTACCTCTAAATTAAAATCACCTTTGGTGGTTGCCCCATGTAGAATATTAAAGGTTAGTACACGCACTATTTTGGTGCTATCTATTTTGGTCTGGGACCAACTTAATGTAATTGTAAATAAAGCAATTAATAAGATTTTTAATTTCAGTTTCATGATTAATTTTTAGAGTGCCTGATTTATATCCTCAATAATATCTTTTACATCTTCAATACCCACAGAAAAACGCAATAAATTATCAGAAACACCTATAGCTTTTCGTTGTTCCACAGTTAATAAAGAGTGCGATGTTAACGATGGTAATAATATGGTGGACTCCACCCCTGCCAAACTCATGCTAGGTTTAATCAACTTCAGTTTATTTTGAAAAGAAACCGCATCGTAATTTGATTTTAATTCAAAAGACAGCATCCCACCAAAACCGTGCATTTGTTTTTTTGCAATATCATGATTTGGATGACTCTTTAGCCCAGGGTAAAATACTTTTTCAATGGCTTTATGGTTATCTAAATATTCAGCAATAGCTTGGGCATTTGCGTTATGTCTATCGACGCGAACCCCTAATGTTTTAATACTTCTTTCTAATAGATAAGCAATAAAATCGCTTAAATGTCCGCCCAAATTTTTGGCCTTATTCCAAATAATATCGATATTTTTTTGTGTTGTGGCCACTGCCCCAGCACTAATATCACTATGACCACCTAAATATTTTGTAGCGGAGTGTATAGAAATATCAATTCCTAATTCTAAAGGTGTTTGGTTAATGGGCGAAGCAAAAGTATTGTCAATCATGGTTAAAATACCATGCTTTTTTGCCAACGTTACCACAGCTTCAATATCCGTAATACTCAATAGTGGATTTGAAGGTGTTTCTATATAAATTACCTTGGTATTTGGTTTAATTTTATCTTCAAAATGGTTAGTTTCTATTCCATTGGTAAAAGAATATTCTATTCCCATTTTATCAAACTCTTCAACAATCAAATTAAATGTACCACCGTAAATCTCATTTTGCAATACCACATGATCTCCCTGTTTTGAAAACGAAAACAAAGTTGTGCTAATAGCCGCCATGCCCGAACCGAAAATCAATCCTGCTTCGGCATTTTCCAAGGCGGCAATTTTTTGGGCAACCGCTTGTTGGTTAGGCGTATTAAAATACCTGGGATATCGTTTTGAATCTACATCCATAAAAGGGTATGAAGTTGCCATATAAACAGGGGAAATTGCTCCGCCAAATTGAGTGTCCTTAACTCCACCTGTATGTGTGCAAATGGTATTTACGCCATGTTTTTTTGTTTTCATTTCCGTACATTTAAAGAAGTGTAATTTACAAAAGAAATTTTATAAAAAATGAGTTGAACTAATGTCGTTAAATTCTTTCATTTTTTCCATTGATGAAAAAACGAAACAATCCCGAGTACTCGGGACTAGTCTGTTCAAGGAAATTGCTTCGAAACATTCGCTCACGAAACTTCATGCTTAAAGCTATCGCTTTTGCAATTCCGTTTCTTCACTCTTTATTTCTTGCGAACAGACCTTCCTAACCAAAATTATTCTTACAAAAATTCAATATCACTTTACCTACAAGGAAATCCTGCGGTTTTTAAAACCTTGTAGGATACAGGAATCAAACAACCGTATTTTTCCATTTTCCTTTTTTAAATAGAATAATTCCAATTATTGCAATTAATGCTTCTGCTAAAACTATGGCCAAAAATACACCCATAGGTCCAAAATCTAAGGTAATTGCCATTAAGTACGCAAATGGTAATTGAAAAAGCCAAAAACAGACAAAATTGATATAGGTTGGTGTTGTGGTGTCTCCTGCACCATTAAAAGATTGAATCACCACCATACCATAGGCATAAAAAACATATCCGGCCGCAACTACCTGTAAACACAGAGCTCCATATTTTATAACTTCTGGTTCATCACTGAACCATCTTAAAATTTCGGGAGCAAATGCCAAATAAACAATGGATACGATTACCATTAAAATGGCATTGTATTTTCCTGTTTTCCATACGGATTTTTCAGCCCTATCTGGTTTTCTCGCTCCTAAATTTTGACCAACCAAAGTCGCCGCTGCATTGCTCATTCCCCATGACGGCATAAAAGTAAACATCATAACACGGATGGCTATCGTATATCCGGCAAGGACTTCGCTACCAAACTCGGATATGATTCGTACTAAAAATACCCAACTGGAAGTACCAATTAAAAATTGACCGATCCCACCCAATGAAACCCGCATAAGGTTTAACATTATGGCCCATCGCAAAACGATATCTTTAACCTTAATTTTGAGTTTTCCCCATCCATAAAATAGAATAAATAATTGAAATACAACTGCAGTACCTCTACCAATAGTAGTTGCAATGGCAGCCCCCTCTACTCCGTATGCAGGAACAGGTCCAAAACCAAATATGAAAATAGGATCGAGAATTATGTTTAATCCGTTGGACAAAACCAATGTCCACATGGCAATAGAAGCATTACCAGCACCTCTAAAAATGGCGTTAATCAGAAACAGTAACATGATGGTGATGTTACCACCCATTAAAATTTGGGTATAACCGTAACCCTCTTCAATTAAATCGGGCTCGGCACCCATTAATGCCAAAATTTCTTTAGGATAAACGATTCCAATAATTCCAATTATAATGGCCACGAGTATTCCAAGAATGATAACTTGGACGGCGGCTTGGTTTGCTCCAACCACATCCTTCTCACCTATCCTTCGTGCTACAATCGCCGTTGCGGCCATACTAAGACCAATGGCAACCGCATAGACCAATGTGATTACCGATTCCGTTAAACCGATGGTAGCTACCGCATTAACGCTTACCTGAGATACAAAGATAATATCGACCAAGGCAAAGATAGATTCCATGAGCATTTCAAGAATCATGGGGATAGAAAGCATAAAAATCGCTTTTCTAATACTGCCAGTAGTAAAATCGTGCTCTTTGCTAGAAAGAGATTCCTTAAAATAAAAAATAAGTTTTTTGAACGATGGTATTGTTGATAATGACATGACAATTTGTATAAATAGAAAATAACATGATTAGAAGAAGTCTAACCAATCTTTGGGGTCGATAAGCTTAAACCGACAAGTCCGAAAATGCTATTTATACAATCATAAGACTGCAAATGTGCAAAAAAAAATTTAATTATTTAAATATTGGAGTTTAAAATTTATGTTGAAAGTACTAGAACAGCCCGAATTTTAAATCCCTCCGTCTTCCGCTTTAGCGGAATCCACCTCCCTTTATCTAAAGGGAAGAACCAGTAAACAATATTATTTTTAAAATAGAAATAAAACACAAAAAGAAATAGTACTAACTCCTTTCTTCGAAAGGTAAAATAATTCCTTTTTCCAGATAATCTTTTAACCCTTTGAGTAACATTGCCCAACAAAATGAAGATACCCGATAATGTGAATTGCGTTCTGGCCATCCCGTATGAAAAAAATGAAGCAATACATTATCACTTTGTTCTTCCAAATCGAATCCAAAAGTGGTCGAGTCCCAATCTAAATCGGATTTTGTCATTTTTATGTGAAAACTTTGATTAGGAATTAAGCCACTTACTTTTCCGTACCAATCATATTCTGGGGTAAAATAGAAATTGTATTCACTTCCTAATATTGGTTTTCCTTCACATTTTAATGGCCACCAGTTGATTAAATGCTTAGGGTCGGAAACTGCTTCAAAAACTTTTTCAATTGGAGCATTAATGGTCAAGTCATGGTAAATACCAAAACTTTTGTTTGAGCCTTGATTTGTTATAGTTTTATTCATTATATCCCTAGTTAATAATAACCACCTCGCCCTTTGGGCATACTGAATCCAGTTCAGCACAGGCTCCCTCCTTGAAAAGGAGGGGAATTTTTTCCCTCATATAATTACCCTTTAATCCAATTTACAATTACATCATCCGTTGGTAATGTTTTTGGAGAAATTACCTTGACCACATGACCGTTTTCATCAATCAAATATTTCTGGAAATTCCATGCTACTTCTGAATCTTCCAATCCGTTTTTCTTTTTTTGCGTTAAAAATTGATAAACCGGGTGCATATCATCTCCCTTTACCGAAATTTTAGACATCATTGGGAAAGACACCCCATAGTTCTGTTGACAAAACTCAGCTATTTCAGTATTTGAACCTGGTTCTTGTTGTCCAAAATTATTGGCAGGGAAACCTACAACTACAAAATTATCATCTTTATAAGTATCGTATAATTTTTGTAGATGCTCATATTGAGGTGTCAACCCACATTTTGAAGCAGTATTTACAACCAGTATCTTCTTTCCTTTTAACGAAGAAAAATCAAAATCGTCTTCAGTTAAGGTTTTTACTTTAAATTGATAAATATCTTCCATAGTTTCTTGATTATGAACCATAGCAGTTTGATTTGTTATGGTATCATTTGCAGAATTATTTTCTTCTGTGTCCTTTTTTGTTTCTTTACAGCTTATGAGTATTAAAACTGATAACGCTATTATTACATTTTTTTTCATCATTTTTTATTTTAAGCCCCATTGTCCTTCGGACATTTCCCCTCGGGGAAAACTTATCGGAACACATTAATTATTTTTTGCCTTATCCCTCGATGAAGGTTTTTTGTAGTGTTTTTTAAATTTGATATAGGCTAAGATACTAATTACAACCGAGACTATCAACCAGCCCCATATTTCCATAGGAATAGGTGCTGCCTCACCAGCAGCATAAGAGTGTAATCCTGATAATAAATGATTCACCCCTAAAAAAGTCATTAATATACTAGCATAAGCAAAAATAGAAACCATATTGAAAGTAAATCGACTTCTTAAGCCTGGTATCAAACGCATATGTAGGACAAACGCATACACCATAATACTTACCAATGCCCAAGTTTCTTTAGGATCCCAACCCCAATATCGGCCCCAACTTTCATTCGCCCACATACCGCCTAAAAAGTTACCAATAGTTAACATGATTAAACCAATAGTTAAAGACATTTCATTGATTACGGTGATTTCTTTAATGGCCAAATCTAATTTAGGTTTGTTCTTTTTAGTTGTTACGGTAAATAATATTAATGCCAGTAAGCCCAGAACCATACCAATAGTGAGTGGACCATAACTCCCTACAATGATGGCAACATGAATCATTAACCAATAAGAATCCAATACTGGAACCAATGTACCAATAGTTGGATCCAGCCAATTCCAATGGGCAACCATCAAAATCATAAAAGTAACAAATGTAGTTGCCGCGACGGTCAAAGCCGATTTTTTACCGAATAACAGCCCAAAAAGCATGGTCGCCCAAGCTACATAAATCATAGCCTCATAACCATTGCTCCAAGGGGCATGTTCAGAAATATACCAACGAATACCTAACCCAATGGTATGGTAAATAAACAAGGCTGCAATTATAAAAATCCCTGCCTTTACCAATTTATCTATAAGACTTGAACTGTTAAAAATTTGAATAATCACTACAATAAATAAAAACAAAGATGCATACATATAATACATGAAGAGGCTTTTAAATATATCGTATTTATTATAAAAAAGTTCTAAAGCTATTTGTCTGTCGGTAGGCATAACTTCGCCACCAAACTTGTGTTGGTATTTATGGATGCTTTCTAAAAACTCATCAGCTTTAGAGTAATCACCTTCGGTTGTAGCTAACTTTAACCCGTTGGCATATAATGGAATAACATTAGCCACGTATAATGAGTCTGTTCCTTTAAAGCCTGCCAATTTATGCTCTACATAAGAGAACCATTTATTGTTTTCATCTCCTTGTAACGGGAAAAACTTGAAGATACTGCCTTTAATAATGGCTTGGTACAATAAAGTAACCCTTCCATCTATATTTAATATGCTTTCTTCGTATTTGTTTTTGATTTTCTTTTTGTAAGCCTTTTCAACTTCTTGGCTCAATTTGTATTCACCTTTATTAGTAAACATGTCCGATAACCGCAAATAGTCCTGATCTTCTGGCACTCCCAATAATTCGCGAACTTTAGTATTGGTAGATGTTACATAAATAAACGGAACGGACATCCAAATTCTAGGATTGGTAACCATTGAAACAGCTACCTGATTGGCATCCAACCCAATATAGTTGTCTTTTTTACTTACTTTTCGAAGCAATTCAGAGGTGAAAGTATTTACAGGTTTCATCCTACCGTTCTCATCTTGAATGACCAAACTACCAAAACTCTCAGCATGTGCTGCAGTTACTTTTTGAGCGGTTAAAATGGAGTCTATTTTTTCTTTGGAAAGTGTATGATTATTATGATCGCTTTGAGCAAAAGTAATACCACTGAAAAGCAATACCAATAAAGACAACGCCGCCTTTTTCTTTTTAATTTTATTCAACATTCTACGTAAATCCGCAAAACGTGTGGTTTTTGAAAATAAAATCATAATCAAACCCGTATATAATAAGGAGTAGCCTAAATAGGTAACAAAAGTACCAACGGAATCATGATTTACAGATAAATGCGTTTCTTCATACTCATCCGTAATCCTGTAACTGGATTGGAAAAATTTGAATCCTTTATGAATTAAAATATTATTCATAAAAATTCTGAAATCAAAATTATCACCATTGTCCATTACCGTAACTTCACTAGCATACGATTTTGGGCTGTTAGATCCTGGATATCTATCCAATTGAAAATCGTTTAGTTTTATGGAAAAAGGTAATTGCAATTGTTTCGCACCGTAAGAAAGTCTAAAGTTTAATCCATCCATTGAAAACATTTCTGGTGGAGTGGCGGCAAACTTATAACCGTATAAATCGACGATTTTTTTATCGTTTTCAGTTACTACCTCAATCGTTAACTTATCGGCAGGATGCTCTTCTTTATCATCAGAAGAAACCTCAACCAACCTGCCTTTTGTACCTTTTGTTGGAACAACAAATTGCAAATTTCCGATGTTATGTAATGCCCTTAAATTAAAAACCTGAACCGAATCTTTTACAATTTTGCCCTTGGCTTGCGTGGCCATGACCATAAAATCCCCTTCAAATGGAGATTGAATTCTTAAGGTATCATTTTCGGTAAAAATGTTTACAGCACCTTCTGTTCTGTTTTCAAAAGCAACTAAGGCATTATGGATATTGGCAACTTCTCCTTTTCTAATATAGTGATCGTGCCTTCCTCCACCACCCGACTCCACAAAGTGCAGAAATTCTTCTCCAGAAGCATCTTCTTCAAATTTTTCATAGGCATTTGGCAAATAACTTACATAATTTATGGTTACAGGTTTATCTCTAAAATCAGCGTTTATGGAAAAATCGTTGCCACCCCTTAAAAAATTGAAAAATTTTGAAACTAATGGTATAAAACGTGTTTCCGAACCAATCTCGGGGGCAAAATAATACAGCTTGTTTAATTCCCTAGCCTCTTTACCATCATCCACATGTATATTAAGCGTGGTTTTTTCAGACAGCATTAAATTAGTGGTTTCCCCTTCTTGGATTGGCATTATGGCCTCATAACTTATATATCTTGTAATTCCCGCTCCAATAATTATGACGATAAAAGCCAAGTGGAACATCAATACCGAGATTTTTTCTTTACGGATCAATCTATACCTAAAAATATTTCCAATAAAATTACCTACAAAAACGAGCATAATCAGCTCAAACCACCACGTATTGTAAACCAATGCTTTGGAGGCTTGTGTTCCGTAATCGTTTTCAATGAAAGTAGCAATGCCCATTGCAGCGGCAAAAACAATAAATAAAACAGCGGTAAGTCGGGTAGAGAAGAGAATATTGTATAATTTTTTCATACTGATCTTAGATACAAATAAAGTGGTGCAAAGGTACTTATTTTTGTGCTTAAATCATTACTTTTAACGTTTAAATGTAAAGGTAAAAACATCAAAATCACAAAATGATTTCAGTAATAGTTTTGGGAACAGGAAATGTAGCAAATCATTTAATTGATGCTTTTTTAAAAGCGGATAGCATTAATTTAATTCAGGTTTATGGCAGAAGCAAATCGGCACTAAGTAAATTTGAAAACAGTGTTGAGACCACATCAAAATTCAAGTCTTTAAAAGATGCTGAAGTTTATATAATTACTATTTCTGATGATGCTATTCCAGAATTTTCATCACATTTAAGTTTAAAAGATAAATTAGTGGTTCACACATCGGGAAGCGTTGCCATGGAAGCACTCAAAACTACTGGGAATAAAGGTGTGTTTTATCCTTTACAGACATTTTCTAAAGATAACCCAGTTAATTTTGCAGCAATTCCAATTTGTTTAGAAACAGAAAGAAAAGAAGATTATAAAATGTTGGAAAAATTAGCATCTTCAATTTCAGATAAAGTCTACAACATTGATTCAAACCAAAGAAAATATATTCATCTCGCCGCCGTTTTTACAAATAATTTTGTGAATTATATGTACAAAATCGGGAAAGATATTTGTTTAGAAAACGATATCCCTTTTGATATTTTACACCCATTAATATTGGAGTCGGCAAAAAAAATTGAAAACGCTGATCCTGTTTCCATACAAACTGGGCCGGCAAAAAGAAACGATAAAAAAACCATTGAAAAACATCTTAAATTGTTAAAAGGTCAAAAAAAGGAAATTTACAAACTATTAACCCAATCTATTAAAGAAACTTATGGAAAAAAGCTATAAAGAATTGATGCCAAACATAACCACCTTTATTTTTGATGTAGATGGTGTATTGACCGATGGAAAGGTGACAATATTCCCTGACGGTCAACTCATCAGGTCAATGAATATAAAAGATGGTTACGCTTTAAAAACAGCTGTTGAAAATGGCTATAACGTTTGTGTAATCTCTGGCGGTACAAATGAAGCGGTAAAATCACGGTTAAGAGGATTGGGTATTACTGACATCTATTTAGGAGCACATCATAAAGTAGAACAATTGGAAGAATATTTGGATATTTACAATATAAAACCCGAAAATGTATTATATATGGGTGATGATATTCCCGATTATCCAGTAATGAAAATGGTAGGTTTAGCGGCATGCCCTAAAGATGCAGTTCAGGAAATACAAAATATTTCGCTGTACGTTTCGCAAAAAAAAGGTGGAAATGGCTGTGTAAGAGATGTGATTGAACAAGTAATGAAAGTGCAGGATAAGTGGATGTAAAATGATTAACGATTAACAAATTATGATAATTGATTTTTGAATTTAAAAACAAAATTTAGTCATTAACGATTGTCCCCTTGAGGGGGGATTTAGGGGTGCCCACCACCAAGGAATAATTAAAAAATTCGAATTCTGAACACGAAAAAACTCTATACTCAAAATTCATAACTCTGAACTGGAAAAATGACCACCGAAGAAAAACTTTTAAAAATTCCAATAATTGGCTGGTTTGTTAAACTTTTTAAAAAGATTAAAGTACCAGGTTTAGAAGGTATGTCGTTATATAACATACTCGAAATGTATGCTTTAGGGATTCTAAGAGGAGCTTTAACCTCTAGAGCGGGTGGTATTGCCTTCAGTTTTTTTATGGCCCTGTTTCCTTTTGCCCTTTTTATTTTAACACTTATTCCGTTCATCACAATCGAAGGCTTTCAAGAGGGCTTTGTTAATTTTATCCATCAAGCATTGCCACCGCAAACTTATGATGCAGTCGATTCTGTCTTGGCCGATATTACCAATAATAAATATGGTGGATTGCTATCGTTTGGTTTTGTGTTTTCTATAATTTTAATGACCAATGGTATAAATGCACTTTTTGGCGGATTTGAATACAGCTACCACAAAATGGAAACACGATCTATGATTCGGCAATTTTTAGTTTCTATGGCTATTTCAATCGTATTGGCATTATTGTTGTTGCTTACAGTTGCAGTAATTATTTACTTTGAAATTGCCATTAGTAACTTTAAGGAAAAAGGATATGTTTCCGATGATTTGTTTTGGATAGATATGGGCAGATATATTATAGTATTGGCCATGATATTAATTACCGTTGCCTTATTTTATTTTTTTGGAACACGAGAAGGTCGAAAAATTTCGTTCTTTTCGCCCGGGGCAATATTAACCACATTATTGTTATTGCTCAACTTTAAGATTTTTGGTATCTATGTTCGTAAATTTGCCCAATATAACGAGCTTTATGGTGCCGTAGGAACGTTATTAGTACTGATGTTGTTTATTTGGTTAAATTCCATAATTCTTTTGTTGGGTTTTGAACTGAATGCGGCCATAATAGGATTGAAAAGAAATATACAATTGGAAAATAAAAATGAATAAGATTTTTTACATATTATTTTTAACATTGAGTTGTAGTTTTGGTATAAACGCACAAAACAAGAAGCCGATTGATTTGAATTGGCAAACCGATTTTGAAAAAGCCAAAGAACTTGCTACTTCTGAAACTAAACATATTCTTATCTATTTTACAGGATATGACAGAAGTGATTCTTGCCAAATGTTGAATGAGGATTTTTTTTACACGGAAAAATTTCAAAAAATAGCAAACCAACATTTGATTTTAGTCAGGGTTAACGAACCTATTCGGCAAAATGCTATTTCTGACGATCAGAAAAAGAAAAATAATGTACTTAGCAAAAAGTTTAATCAGAAAGTACACCCAACAGTTGTTTTATGCAGTGCCGATGGTGAACTTATCAGCATGATTGAAAGCTATAATTATTTACGTGATACCAGCAAACATTATGCTTTGTTGGAGAAGGTGATAAAGAAATAATTTAGAAAAAGTCGCAATTCATATGTAATCTTTATAAGACTCCTGCCGAGAATTTATCCTGAGCGAAGTCGAAGGGCAGGAATGACATACTTTAATTACTTTTTTATTTTGACAAATACTCTAGGGTCAAAATCAACAGTTTTAACAATAATAGTATCTCCGCTGATGTTCCCCTCATATTGCCTTTTCTCAGAAGTTAATGCGTTTCGCCATTTCTCAACATTTTCGCTTTGCTGTAGAGGCGTTATTGGCTTTGTATAAAAAATAGAATCGTTTACCGATAACTTAAAACTTATTTTGTCATCTGTCTTTTTGAAGTCGTTCATTTTTGCTTTAAAAAAACCTGGCAGATAACCTTCCCTACCCTCGTCAAAATCATCACTTGTTCCGAAGTATATAGTCTCATTGTCTTTGAATTCCATGTAATGATTTTCAACTAAATCACCAGAATTATGTTCATAGACATATTCGTAAACCCCGACTAAACTGGATTCTTGAATTTTTTCGACTTCAGAAACGGTAGGCTCCTCTTTATTAGAATCGGCACTTAATTCTTTCTTTTTTTGTGAACAGGAAAGTAACGGTAATATAAGAAGGGCAATTAGGAAGTTTTTCATGAGAGTGTATTTTGTGAGTAACCATAACGAATTGTCTTTATTTAATATTGCAATGGAAGTAATAGGTATGGTCTTAAAGAAATAAAGTTATAACCAAATTTCCAAAACCTAAAATATCTAAAACTCCATTACAATACCAATCCCTTGTTTGGAAGGCATAATTTTAAAGGAAATTTTGTTATCTAAACCCTCATTGTATTTAAGAATAGCTTTCTTTTTTTGGTGGTGAGATATTAATGAAAAAGTGATTACCCCTGCGAACGATCCAAGAACACCAATAGTAGGTACTATATTTTGCCTTTGATTATAAGAGTCAGAAATTGACCAAACGCCAAAACCAGCTTCAGCAGCTAAAGCTACCCATGATAAGGTTTTATAAGTTTTTGCATTGTTCCAATGTTTAATGGCTACATCATCTTTTTCTAGTAAAAGTTTAAGGTCTTTTTTACTAATCCTTTCATTATCTTGATAAAATTGATTATCCCAAAAGCCTGTAAACATTGTTATTTCTTGAGCTCTTGCAGAAAAGTTAAATAGAAAAAAGAAAATCGCAATTGCTAAAAAGCATTTATTTCTCATTTTAAAATTTTTGTTATTGATTATATCAAAGATAACGAATACAATAATACTTTTTGAGCTGAATTTGTTAAAAAACAGCTGAATTTTCATCATAAAAAAACCGCCCTAATCAATTAGGACGGTTTAAAAAATTATTATAAAATTTTACTTAGAATAAGTGTTCATGAGATTCCTGCTTTCGCAGGAATGACATACTTATTTTTTCTTAGCATCCATTTTATCTTTAAGATCAGCTAGTGCAGAAATGTCACCCAACGTAGATTTTTCTACATTATCTTCCATTTTCTTTTTCGTTGCTCTAACAGCTTTCTCTTCTTGTTCTCTAAATATAGAGGTATGAGATACAACCAATCTTCTATACTCCTTGTTGAACTCCAATACTTTAAAGTCAACTTTGTCTCCTTTAGCTATTTTAGAACCATCTTCTTTTTCCATATGGCGTTGCGGTACAAATGCCTCAACGTCATCATCTCCAAAAGAAACCAGGGCTCCCTTATCTGTAACTGAAGTTACTTCGCCTTCATGTACAGAATCTATTTGGAATTTTTCTTCATACGCATCCCAAGGGTTTTCAGTAGTTTGTTTGTGACCTAAATTCAATTTACGTCCTTCCACATCCAATTCTAAAACCTCAACTTCTAGCTTATCACCAACTTTAACAAAATCTGATGGGTGTTTCACTTTAGTTGTCCATGAAAGATCAGAGATATAGACCAATCCGTCAATACCTTCTTCCAGCTCAACAAATACTCCAAAATTAGTATAGTTTCTAACGGTACCTGTATGTTTAGAACCTACAGGATATTTAGAAGTTACATCTGTCCAAGGATCAGGATGTAATTGTTTCATGCCTAAAGACATTTTACGTTCTTCTCTATCCAACGTTAAAATAACGGCTTCAACTTCATCACCAACATTTACAAAATCCTGTGCGGATCTTAAATGCGTTGACCAAGACATTTCAGATACGTGTATCAATCCTTCTACACCTTGACTTACTTCAATAAACGCACCGTAATCAGCAATAATAGCAACTTTACCTTTTACTTTATCACCAATTTTAAGTTCGTTATCCAATGCTTCCCAAGGATGCTTCTGTAATTGTTTTAATCCTAATTGAATTCTAGATTTATTATCATCAAAATCAAGGATTACCACATTTATTTTTTCATCGAGCTCCAATACTTCGCTTGGATGATTGATTCTGCTCCAAGATAGATCAGTAATGTGAACCAATCCGTCAACACCACCTAAATCAACAAACACACCGTAAGAAGTAATATTTTTAACAATACCTTCTAATACTTGTCCTTTTTCTAATTGACCGATGATTTCTTTTTTCTGCTCTGCAAGATCCGCCTCGATCAATGCTTTGTGAGATACAACAACGTTTTTAAATTCGTGATTTACTTTAACCACTTTGAATTCCATTGTTTTATCAACATATTGATCGTAATCTCTAATTGGTTTAACGTCAATTTGAGAACCTGGTAAGAATGCTTCGATTCCGAAAACATCTACAATCATACCACCTTTAGTTCTGCATTTGATGTAACCGTTAACAACCTCTTGAGTTTCGTGAGCTTTATTAACACGCTCCCAAGCCTTGATTACTCTCGCTTTTTTATGTGACAGTACTAATTGTCCAGAACTATCTTCACGTTTATCAACCAATACCTCAACAGTATCTCCAACTGCTAAATTTGGGTTATATCTAAATTCGTTTAATGAAATTACACCTTCAGATTTTGAATTGATATCGATAATAGCTTCTCTATCTGTTAATCTAATAACTTCACCATCAATAACTTGACGTTCTTCAACAAAACCAACAGTTCCTTTTAACGCCTTATCAAACTCTTCTAACTTTGTTTCATCAACAGCTTCGATACCTTCTTCGTATTTATGCCAATCGAAATTATCTAAAAATGCTTGAGTGTTTTTTGGTTCAGGAGCAGCTTCTTTTGCTTCTTCAGTTTTGGCAACAACTTCTTCTTGTGCTTTCTTCGGAACTTCTTCCTTTACTTCATCAGCAACAACTTCCTTAACTTCTGCTTTTTCCTCTTTCTTTTCTTTTTTTACTTCTTTCTTTTCTGCTTTTGGAGCTTCTACTTCTTTTTCATCTTCTTTAGTATCCTCGGCATATACCACTTGTACACCTAATTCCTCAACTAAAATAGTATAAAAAATAGCTCTGTACTTATTTCTATTTGAAGAACCTATGGTATCAATTGCTTTTTGGATGGCTTCATCTAATTTAGGCGAATCTTCCAATCCTAATTTTTTGATTAAGAAATTTTTCTTTACGGTCTCTAATTCTTTTGAATCGGAACTTGACACTTTTTCAGCATCTGCTTTGTAAATTGTTGGTCCTAATCCTTTGGTTACACTTGCTAATAAATCGGTATCTAGTTTTAATCCTAATTTTTTAACCTCTTCAGTGTATTGATCAATTTTTTCTTGTAGTTTAGACATACGGTCTAATTAAATTTGTATTTTATTGATATTCAGATTTTTAACGATAATCTCAATAAAAGAGTTTATATTATTTTTTATGTTTTGTTCCTTTCTAAATCTGTACTCGTAAAAAGGAGTGCAAAAGTATTAATTTTTTATTAATCTAACAATAAGATAATCAAATAAATGCAATGATAAAATTTGTGTTTTATTTAAAATTTTCGCAAATGAATTAATTTATAAACTTTTTACGTCAATTTCTATGACAAATATCATTGTTTTTTTATGGTTTGATTCTTAAATTTATAGCAGATAACTTAAAATGAAATGTCATGAAAAATATACTCTTACCGACCGACTTTTCCGAGAATTCAAAAAATGCCATAAATTATGCACATGAATTATTTAAGAATATAGCTTGTACGTTTTACCTGTTAAATACTTACACCCCCGTTATTTATAATTACGACTACCAAATGAATACCGGAGGTTATATGGGTGATGTTGTGGATGTTGTCCGAAAAAATTCAAAACAAAATCTTGAAGAACTCCAAAAATCTTTAAAAGAAAAATACAATAATCCCAATCACAATTATGAATTGATATCATCTTTCAGTACGCTTACCGATGAAATCGAATCATGCGTGGAACAGCACGAAATAGATTTAATAATTATGGGTACAAAAGGAGCATCTGGGCTCACAGAGATTTTATTTGGGTCAAACACCATACATACCATAAAAAAAGTTAAATGCCCTGTATTGGCAATTCCCGATGGATTTTTCTTCGAGAAACCAAAAGATATTCTTTTTCCGACGGATTTTAAAATAGATTATACCGATTTACACTTAAATGTCTTAAAAACCATTGCGGATTTGTATAAATCTAAAGTTCATGTGTTGCATGTTTCTTCAAATAGGCCATTGAACGAAACCGAAAAACAGAACAAAAGTAAGCTAGATAAATTGTTACATACCGTAAACCACGAATTTAACAATGTTAAAGATCAAGAAATTCCACAAGCCATTAATGAATTTCAAAAATTGACTTATGTACATTTACTAATGATGATAAAAAACAAACATACATTTTTAGAAAATTTATTCTTTAAAAAAGTAATTCATCAAATAGGGTTTCATTTAACCATTCCGTTTTTAGTTGTACCATCAGAATTATAATTTTTTATATGATAAATATCATAGTATAGCGAAAAAAACACTATTACTTTTGAAGTTTAAAATAGCCATGCTTATGTCAAAATCAACATTAATTCAAAAGTATAATGTGCCAGGCCCAAGATATACAAGTTACCCTACGGTACCTTATTGGGATGAACGTAGTATTGATACGGATAAATGGATACGAACGATAAAGCATTCTTTTGAGCAAAGTAATTCGTCTAAAGGAATTAGTTTATATATCCATCTTCCTTTTTGCGAGAGCTTGTGTACTTTTTGTGCTTGCCATAAATACATAACCAAAAGACACGAGGTAGAGACTCCTTATATTGAAACTTTACTGAAAGAATGGGGATTGTATTTGCAACAATTCAATGAAAAACCTTTGCTAAGGGAATTGCACTTAGGTGGTGGTACACCTACATTTTTTGAAGCTGAAAATTTAGAGTATTTAATCAAAACTATTTTTAGCACGGTTGATTTGCACAGCGAATTTGAATTCAGTTTTGAAGGACATCCCAATAATACCACAAAAGAACATTTACAGACACTTTATAATTTAGGCTTTACAAGGGTTAGCTATGGCGTACAAGACTATGCCGAAAAAGTACAGAAAGCTATTAACAGGGTACAACCCTTTGACAATGTAAAAAAGGTTACCGAGTGGGCCAGGGAAATTGGTTACACCTCCATTAGCCATGATCTTATTTTTGGTTTACCGTTCCAAACTGTCAGTAATATTATTGACACCATAAAAAAAACAATGGAATTAAAGCCCGAGAGAATTTCGTTTTACAGTTATGCCCACGTACCGTGGATAAAAGGTGTTGGACAAAGGGGTTTTAAAGAATCTGATATCCCCAAGGGTAATGAGAAAATAAAATTATATGAAATGGGCAAACACATGTTGCTCAATTTTGGTTATGTAGAAACCGGGATGGATCATTTTGCTTTACCTTCTGATGCCCTTTGCAAAGCCTTTAATAACGCCAATATGCATAGAAATTTTATGGGGTACACCACAAATCCGACCCAGTTGATGATTGGATTAGGGATGTCTGCCATTAGCGATTCTTGGTTTGGTTTCGCACAGAACGAAAAATCACTAAAAGCCTATCAGGTGCAAATTGAAAAAGGACAAATTCCACTTTTAAAAGGTCATTTGTTAACCGAAGAAGATTTGATAATAAGACAACATATTTTAAATGTTATGTGCCACTTTAAAACTTCTTGGCAAAATGATAAATTAAAATTTACAGCGTTGCCAGAAACATTAGATAGATTAAAAGAACTTGAAAAAGATGGATTGGTATTAATAGCAGATAATGAACTTATAGTTCCAAAAAACGCAAGGGCATTTGTACGAAATATTTGTATGGCTTTTGATTTGAGAATGGTAAAGAACAAGCCCGATACACAGTTGTTCTCAATGACGGTTTAGTAAAATATTTGTTGTTAGATAACAAAAATCAAATGTGAAAAATCAAAAAACATGCGTTTTCCCTTTTTTAAGTTCTTTGGTATAATCTGCTATGGTCTTTTCAGTTAATTCTTCTGTTAATCTATTCCTTAAAGGGGCTATCAAATGATGTATTGGACAAGGATTTTTATTACCACAAACAGGCAATCCCAAAGAACATTCTTGAAACTTATCCAATCCGTCAATGGCATCGACTACGGATATTAAAGTATTTAGCTTGTTCTTATCTGTTAGATAAAATCCACCTGCCCTACCCTTTTTTGACGAAATGATATTGCGTTTGGTAAGTTCTTGCAAAGTTTTTGCCAAAAAAGGAGCTGGTATATTTATGTGTTCTGCAATTGATTTTGGACTAACCTTTTTTTCTTCATTAGAATATAACGATAAATATAGAACAGCTCTGATTGCGTAAGTACTGGATTTTGATAGCATTTTCCTGAAAAATTTATAGACCACAAATAAAAAAGATAAAAAAGTCTTTTTATATGACAAATATCATGTTTTTTTCAATATGTCGGTCATAAATTTGTCCAAAATTAAAAAACCAAAAATTATGAAGTCAAAAATTATAATGTCAATTTTATTGATAGCGGTATTTTTATCTTGCAAAAAAGATCCACAAACTAATAATGAATCAACAAGCACAACTACTGAACAATCTTCTACAGAAGCAACAGAAAATCAAGGTCAAGCCTCTGTCAGTGATGATGTATCGGCTAAAAATGCTCTACAAGTAGCAAAATCTTTACCAGATTTTTCAACGTTGGTAACAGCCATAGAAGCCGCAGATGTTGAAAATGCTGTAGTAAACGTTGGGCCATTAACCATTTTTGCCCCAACCAACGAAGCTTTTAACAAATTGCCAGAAGGTACAGTTGAAACTTTAGTAAAACCTGAAAACAAGGATAAATTGGCATTTATTTTAACAAATCACGTAGCACCGGCAAACTATCCAGACACTCAACTAGAGAAAGAAGCTAAAAAAGGACGAAAGCTATATATGGCTTCTGGAGAATACTTAGAAGTAGTTAAAAAAGAAGACGGTCTTTATGTAGGTGGAACTAAAATCTTAAAAACAGTACAAGTAAGTAACGGTTGGATTCACGTAGTTGGAGATGTAATTGTGCCAACTGAAAAATAATAGGAAGTGTTTGGTAGCGATAAGCAGTTTTAAAAAATAATCAATAATTAAATAAAAACTAAAATAATGAAAAAAGTAATTTTAAGTGTATTTGTATTATCACTTACAATATTAGTGAGTTGTGGTGATAAATCTAAAAAGGACAATCCCAAAAAAGAAACAGTAAAAGAGGAGGTTGTCAAAGAAGAGGTTGCTGAAGTTGACCCAATGAAAAATAAAGGGATTGGTCCAATTAAAAGTGTAACCCTAGATGCCGAAGTAAACCAAGAATTGGCTACTAAAGGTAAAGAAATTTATGAGCAAATGTGTTCTGCATGCCATAAAACCGATAAGAAATTTATCGGGCCAGCCCCTAAGGACATTTTAGACAGGCGTACCCCTGAATGGGTTATGAACATGATTTTGAACCCTGATGAGATGGTGAAAAAAGACCCCATTGCTAAAGAACTTTTAGCAGAGTATTTATCGCCAATGTCCAATCAAAATTTAACTGAAGAACAAGCTAGGGCTATCTTAGAATATTTTAGAACTTTATAATAAATCAAACTTTAAATTAATATAAAATGAAAACAACTTTTAAATTCATAATGTTATTCTTATCAACTGCTTTTTTCTTAGCTAGTTGTGGTAATAACAATGGCAAATCGTCTGGCAACGACGGTGCTTTAAGAAGCAGCAATGCAGAAAAAGTATATGTTGCACCAGGTGAACATGACGAGTATTACGCATTTATTTCTGGTGGTTATAGCGGTAACCTTACAGTTTATGGTTTGCCCTCGGGAAGAATGTTTAAAGAAATTCCCGTGTTTTCTCAGTTTCCAACCAGCGGTTATGGATACTCAGAAGAAACTAAACCTATGTTAAATACCTCTTTTGGATTTGTACCTTGGGATGATTCTCACCACCCAGATATTTCTCAAACCAATGGAGAATTAGACGGACGTTGGGTTTTTATCAACGGTAACAACACACCTCGTATTGCGAGAATCAGTCTTAAAACTTTTGAGACAGAAGAAATTATAGAAGTGCCTAATAGTGCGGGTAACCATAGTTCTTCATTTATTACGGAAAATACGGAATATGTAGTTGCCGGTACACGTTTTTCAGTACCCGTACCTCAAAAAGACATGCCTATTAGCGAATATAAAGGAAACTTTAAAGGGGCTTTAACTTTTATGAATGTTGACCAAGAAACAGGTAGAATGGGAATTAAATTCCAATTATTAATGCCCGGCTTTAATTATGATTTATCACACCCCGGTAGAGACAAATCTCATGGATGGTTCTTCTTTACCACTTATAATACTGAAGAAGCAAATTCATTATTAGAAGTAAATGCTTCACAAAATGATAAAGATTTTATAGCAGCCATCAATTGGAAAAAAATTGAAGAATATGTAAATAATGGCGGTGGTACTAAAATGCCAGCTAATTATGCACATAATGTTTATGATGACCATACACATACCGCTACCTCTACAATGGTAAAAGAAGTATTAACTGTAAACCCTGCAGATGTACCTGGTGCCGTTTATTTACTACCAACACCAAAATCACCTCATGGTTGTGATGTTGATCCAACTGGTGAGTACATTATAGGTAATGGTAAATTATCAGCCGATTTAACAATACACTCGTTTACTAAAATGCTAGATGCCATTGAAAACAAAAAATTTGATGGTGATGCTTATGGAATTCCAATTTTAAATTACGAAGATGTTTTGGCAGGGGCAGTAAAGTCTGGTGGTTTAGGCCCATTACATACTGAATTTGATGATAAAGGTAATGCTTATACAACTTTCTTTATCTCTTCTGAGGTAGTAAAATGGAATGTGGAATCACGTGAAGTTATTGATAGAAAACCAACGTATTATTCTGTAGGTCACTTAATGATTCCAGGTGGTAACTCTCGTAAACCCTTTGGCAAATATGTTGTAGCCATGAACAAAATTACGAAAGACCGTTATTTACCTACTGGACCTGAGTTAGAACACTCGGCTCAATTATATGACATTAGCGGTGAAAAAATGGAATTGCTACTAGACTTCCCTACGCATGGCGAACCTCATTATGCCGCAGGTATTCGAGCAGATATTATTAAAGATAAATCTCAAAAAATATATAGATTGGACGAGAATAAACACCCTTATGCGGTTACCAATCAAGCAGATGCCAAAGTTACGCGTAATGGAAATGAAGTACATATCAGTATGTCTTTGATTAGAAGTCACTTTACACCTGATAATATTGAAGGCATAAAAGTGGGTGATAAAGTGTATTTCCACATCACAAACTTAGAACAAGATTTTGATGTACCTCATGGGTTTGCGATGATTGGACAAAATACATCAGAGTTACTGATAATGCCGGGACAAACTAAAACTTCCGTATGGGAACCAAAACAAGTAGGGGTTTGGCCTTTCTATTGTACAGATTTCTGTTCTGCATTGCATCAAGAAATGCAGGGGTATATTAGAGTATCACCAAAAAATTCTAACATAGAATTATCTTGGACTTTGGATGGTGAGTAGTTGATTATTTTAGTTTGAAAAGGCTGTATTGAAAATTTCAATCCTTTAGTTTCGTACAGCCTTTTTGTTTTACTTCAACCTGAATTATTGTAATTAATTCCAACCTCATAAAAAGAGAAAAAATTAGAAAAGAATGAAAAAAGCGGGTATTATTATGATTATCGGCTCTTTATTACTATTGGGTCTGTTCAAATTCCCATTGTGGAATATTATGTTAGGTGCTCCGCAATATCCCGAGCCATTAGGTTTAGATATTTATATAAACGGCATACAAGGTGCCTCTGAATTTGATTTACAAAATATTGATGGTTTAAACCATTATATTGGTATGAAAACCATTCCCAAACCTGAAGACATGTGGGAGTTTTCAGTTTTCCCTAAAGTGATTGGAGGTATGGTTGCCTTAGGTGTGTTAATTGGTATTTTAGGTTTTTTAGGTAAAGTCTCTTATAAATGGTTTATCGGTTGGTTTATCTTAATGTCCATTTTAGGCATTCTTGGAATGTATGATTTTAATTTGTGGCTAGTAGATTACGGAAGTAATTTAGATCCAAATGCCATTATGAAAATGGTAGATGAAGATGGAAACCCTATGAAATACAACCCGCCACTAATTGGGCATAAAAAATTATTGAATTTTGATGCCTTTTCATATCCGCATACTGGTGCTTGGATGATGTTTGCAGGTATGATGCTTAATATTGTTGCCTTTTTTGTTGGAAAAAAAGAAAGTGAGGGTTAAAACGGTGGTATCAGTTCGATCTCTTACGCTAAAGCCTCAGCGACAGCGTAGTGCCACGCCTTAGCGTGGTGTATCGAGAACTGTTTTAACTGTGAATTAATTAAAATCCCATTAAATAATGAAAAATTTATATTTAATACTTTCATTAGCTTTGCTGTTGGTTTCATGTTCTATTGAACCTTCAAAAATTGAATATGGTAAAGATGCTTGTCATTATTGTACAATGACTATTGTAGAAAAAAAACATGCCGCTCAAATTGTAACCAAAAAAGGAAAACCTTTTAAGTACGACGCCATTGAGTGTATGTTAAACGATTTGAAAGAAAGGGAAAGCAATGAAATTGGTTTATTTTTGGTTACAGATTATCTAACGCCTACAACTTTATTTGATGCCAAAACAGCTACCTATTTAATCAGCCCGACAATACAAAGTCCAATGGGTGCAAATTTATCAGCTTTTGCAACAAAAGATCAGGCCCAAAAATTTGTAAAATCTGAAGCCGATAAAACATTTAATTGGCAAGAGATTCAGCAAGAAAATTTTAAATAATAAACTAACTCAAATTAGGTAAAAGCTGTCTTGAGAATTAATTTCAAGATAGCTTTTAAAATAAAAAGACATGAATAAAAATATTATAAAAGAAAAAGAAATAAAAGGCTTACAAGTATCCAAAATATTTTCTTCAGACAGTACGGAAACATTATTAATAACACTTGAAAAAGACAAGTTATTCCCTACCCATACTTCCCCAAGAACTACTTTATTGGTAGTCTTAGAAGGTAAAATCGATTTCCATATTGAAAATAAAACCATTACTTTAGCGGAGCATCAAACGTATTCGTTTGAAAAAGATATAGCACATCATGTAACCGCTCATGAAGATTCTAAATTTTTGATTATTAGATAATAAAATGTTCAGAATTCTACTTTTATTCATATGCTGTTTTGCATTTAAGGGTTTTGGTCAAGCCATTGAAGTATGTGCTTCTTGTGAAGTTAAAACCTTAACAGATGCGATTGCCAAATCAAAACCTCATGGAAAAGTTATAGTTCAAAAAGGCACTTATTTAGAAAGCGATATTACCATTGACAAACCGCTACAAATCATTGGGAAGGATAATCCTATTATTGATGGTGAAAAGAAAAGTTATGTGCTTATTGTTAAATCCGATAGTGTTACCGTTTCAGGGTTAACCATTAAAAACCCGGGGCAAAGTTATACCAAAGATTATGCTGCCATTTTAATTTCCGAGAGCAACAACTTTACATTTGTAAACAATACGTTGGAAAATGTGTTTTTTGGGTTTTTACTCGAAAAATCACATCATGGAATCGTTAGTAATAACAAAGTTTCAAGTAATGCCGTTGATCAATCCTCTTCTGGAAATGGCATACATTTATGGAATTGCTCAAATATTACGATTGATAACAATGAAGTTTTCGATTTACGAGATGGAATTTATCTGGAATTTGTCAAAGAAAGTAAGGTTCTAAACAATGATAGTCATAATAATATGCGATACGGACTGCATTTTATGTTTTCAAATGAAAATGAGTATCACAACAATACTTTCACAAATAATGGTGCTGGTGTTGCGGTAATGTTTTCCAAATTCATAAAAATGACTGGAAATACCTTTACAAAGAATTGGGGTACAGCCTCTTACGGACTATTATTAAAAGAAATTTATGATGCTGAAATTGAAAACAATACTTTTGAAGAAAATACTATTGGCATTAATGTAGAAGGCTCGACTAGAATTAATTACTCAAAAAATAATTTCATCAGTAATGGTTGGTCAGTAAAAATTGCGGGAGCTTGTTATACCAATATTTTTAAAGGAAATAATTTTTTAAACAATTCTTTTGATATTTCATACAACAGCAAAATAAACGATAATAAATTTGACAACAATTATTGGAGTTCTTATACAGGATATGATTTAGACAAAAACGGAATTGGAGATATACCCTACCGACCTGTAAAGTTGTTTTCATACATTGTAAACAAGAACCCTGAAACCATAATACTAATGAGAAGTTTATTTGTAGATATTATCAATTTCTCAGAGAAAGTTTCGCCTGTTTTTACTCCAGATGAATTGGTGGACAGTAACCCATTAATGAAGGTCGTTAAATGATAGTAATAAAAAATTTATATAAAAAATTCGGAAAAGTTGAAGTGCTAAAAGACTTGGACTTATTTATCAATTCCGATACAACCAAAGGTGCTATTTTTGCTGTCTTAGGACCAAACGGCTCAGGAAAAACTACTTTAATTAAAAGTATTTTGGGCATTGTAATTCCCAATAAAGGGCAAATAGAAATTGATGGTAAAAGTGTCTTAAAAAAGCATAATTACAGAAATAACATCAATTACTTGCCTCAAATAGCCAATTTTCCGAGTAATTTAAGCGTAAAGGAATTGATTAAAATGGTTAAAAATTTACGTCCCAAAACTGCTAGCGATCAAAATTTAATTGGCCTGTTTGGTTTAGAACCGTTTTTAGACAAAAAATTGGGTAACTTATCTGGTGGTACCAAGCAAAAAGTAAATATTCTGCTGACCTTTATGTTTGATAGCGATCTCATCATTTTGGACGAGCCCACGACGGGTTTGGATCCCATTTCTTTATTGAATCTTAAAAAAATAATTTTAGCAGAAAAACAAAAAGGTAAAACCATTTTAATTACTTCGCACATAATGGGCTTTGTAGAAGAAATGGCTGATGAAATTGTGTTTTTATTAGATGGAAAAATCTATTTTAAAGGCACATTGGCCGCAATTAAAGAGCAAACCAACCAAACGGATTTAGAACACGCCATAGCGGCAATTTTAACTCATACCCATTCAACATTAAATTGATATAAAAAATGTTTAAAATATTAAAATATAGTTTTTACGATTTAATGCGTAGCAGCTGGAGCTATGTATATTTTTTATTTTATTTAGCTCTAGGTTTTGTATTGCTATTTTTAAACAATGACGTGTCAAAAGCTGTAATTACCTTAATGAATGTTATTGTAGTGTTAACGCCTTTAATCGGTACAATTTTCGGTGTAATGTATTATTATAATTCACGAGAATTTACGGAATTGCTCTTGGCACAACCTTTAAAAAGATCTACTATTTTTATTGGTCAATATTTGGGTGTTGCTATCTCATTGTCTTTAAGTTTGGTCATTGGTCTTGGCATTCCTTTTTTGGCGTATGGTCTCTTGCAATCTAATGCTATTTTTAATTTTGCTTCCCTCCTACTTGTAGGAGCATTTTTGACCTTTATCTTTGTGGCATTGGCTTTTAATATTGCCCTTTCTAACGAAAATAAAATCAAGGGCTTTGGTTATGCTATTCTTGTTTGGCTTTTCTTAGCGGTAATTTATGACGGCTTATTTCTGATTTCGTTAGTAATGCTACAAGAATATCCATTAGATAAATTCTCATTGGTAGCAACTATGTTTAATCCGATAGATTTATCTCGAATTTTAATCCTTTTAAAACTAGATATTTCTGCCCTTCTTGGTTATACCGGAGCCGTTTTCCAAAAATTCTTCGGTACCAGCATAGGCATGGTTATTTCCTTTTTTGTACTTTCGCTATGGGTTGTTTTTCCCGTTTTAAGGATAATTTTCAAATCAAAAAGAAAGGATTTTTAATGAAGTTTTTTAGAATTTTTATTATTATTACTGCACTACTTATTTCTACAATAAACTGCACTAAAAAAACAGTTCAAATTCCCGTGTTAGATGTTACGGGAATCCAAGATACTATTTATGACAATTCTCAAATATGGATCTTCTTAGAAGTTAAAGACGGTGACACCATTGCCACTTTAAACCGCAAAAACAGTATTGCCACCACAAGTTGGATTTATAATATTGATAAAAACCTGCCCATGCGGTTGGTAATTCCTCATTTACAAAAATTAATAGAGAAACGAGAAAAACCTACAATGCACCCTAAAGGTGAAGATGACTTAAATTATTTTAGTTATGTAGATTCTGGGTCAAATTTACTATCTATGGTAAAATTCGATGTGATTTATTTTGAAAAAAATAAATTGTTGAATAAAGATAAATTTTTAAATGACAGCTTAAACAAGCACTTATTTTTAACGTACAAAAAAGATAAATTGACAGTTAATGATTCTTTGATACCTTTACGAAAATTAAACAATTACCTAAACAAAGAATCGTCAAAAAAGAAACTAAACGTGCATTTGAATTTTGATACAACCATTAACTATCAGAATTATATGGAGTTGAAAGCTCGGTTGCAAAATATTAATAATATTGAGTTGGATACGATTGAATACATTTATTAGAAATTAATTACCTTTATAACCATAACCGATATAAACGTATTACGTTTAGCATACCTATTTAAGTATATAAACACAATACGTTTATACAATTGTTGTGTGCAATTTGAAAAATGGAACAAACGAATAAAATTTTAGAGAAAATATTAGAACTGCTTGCCAAGAACGAAGCGAGAATTTCTACCAATGAATTCAGTTCTGAAGGAGATAAATTAATTGAAAAAGCAGAAAGAGAAGGAGAAGAAGCAAGTAAAAAAATCCAATCTACTTTCGACAGAATTCACGATAAATTATTTACTGTTAATGGAATTTTAGTTGCTTCATTTTTCGGACTTGGAAAATTCCCAACTGACAATCCAATTGTAAGTCTTTGGTTAGTACTTCTTCCGATTTTTGTTTTGTGCTATTTAATTTATCTGGAACAGCAACAAATGGAAATATATCGACACGCATCACAACGAATGAATTGGAGCTTTGACAAAGATGTCGCGAAATATGGAAAAATGATTAGCCGACAGAATTTAAAATCCTTGTTTGCTATTATTGTAACGTTTGGACTATTTATTTATCTAGCAATTAAGGTTATAACTTATTAAAATTTGAAAAAAACTTTTCTTTTTTTAACACTCTTAGCTTCTTTGGGTTCTTGCCAATTGAATTGGTATGGAGATATAAATTTAGGCTCTGACTTTTACTATATGGTTGAACCAGCTTTTAATAGTGTTGTTATTCCAGTAAATCCAAATGAACCTTATAAATCGAGTATTAGCATTATAAAAGATATTGAAAGTATCGGATTTAACAAAAACTATATTCTTGCGACTTCAAAAAGCGGAGACGAGATAAAGTATTGGCGGATTGACAAAAAATCGGAATCAAAAGAGTTGGGTTATAAGGATAACTCAATCATGGAATTATCAAATGTTTCGGAAATAAAATCAGCGGAATTTGACAAAATTAGAGAGGACGAAAACATCAAGCTAAAAACCAAAACTGAATATAGAAAGGAACTGAATTATGAATAAAAAACTGCACACAACACGGTGTATAAAACATAGCTAAAAAGTGCTAAATTCAACGGTTTGTACTTGTTTGCGAAGACCGCCAAATTTTTAAATTTGGCTTTTAAAATAGAAAAAGTAAAAACAAAACATAAAAATTCGGCTCTGTGTTTATCCGAAAAGTTAGCGTCTTTTTACACGCTACGTTTCATACACAAACCGTTGCCACACATTTAAAAATAACCGATGAAAAACAAAAAACTATGGATGGTCAGAGCAGGAGAATCTGCTTATTTAATTGATGATTTTTTAGAAAAGAGTATAATTGCAATCGGTTGGAATGCAATCGGAAAATTATCTAAAACGAACGAATTAAATCAAATAAAGGATAAATTAAGAAAGTCATATCCAAATTCTAAACCGAGCCAAATTAATAATTTTGCTGGACAGATTTATAGATTTCGTGTCGAATTTGATAAGGGTCAAAATGTTATTACCTATAACCCAACTAAGCGAATTTATCATTTGGGAGAAATAACCTCTGATTACAAATATTCAGAGACGAAAATGGAATTTTTTCATTTTAGAGAAGTCAAGTGGATAAAAGAAATAAACAGAGATAGCTTATCAACAAAAACCAAAAATACACTAGGCTCAACACTAACGATATTCAATATTGCAAATAGTGCTAAAGATGAAATTTTAGGCAATAAAGTAAAATCTGCAAAAACTTCTGAAATTCAGACTAAAGATGATGAGGATGAAACTCTTGATACAATTAAAGAGGAAATAGAAGAAAAGGCTCACGAGTTTATTAAAGACAAACTACAACAACTTGATTGGGAGGAAATGCAAGAATTAGTTGCTGGAATATTAAGAGGAATGGGATATAAAACTACTGTCAGTCCTCGCGGAGCAGATAGAGGAAAAGATATTATGGCTTCACCTGATGGTCTTGGTCTTGAAAATCCAAAAATTAAAGTAGAAGTAAAACATAGAACCGGCTCAATGGGTTCATCCGACGTTAGAAATTTTATAGGAGGTCTAAGACCAAATGATAAAGGGCTTTATGTTTCATCTGGTGGATTTACCAAAGAAGCTAAATATGAAGCTGAAAGGGCGAATGTTCCATTAACACTGATTGATAACGACCGACTTGTGAATTTGATTATACAACATTACGACCAATTTGACCCAGAAACGAGAGCATTAATGCCATTGAAGAAAATCTATTGGCCAATATAAAACGTGTGGCAACAACGTATAAAGCCAATGGCTAAGTTGGTTAAAGCGATTAAATTTCTCACAAAAAAGACTATCTTAGATAAACCGAATACACTAGTAATGGGGAACGTTTTTGCTTCCGAGTCGCACGCAGACAAACTGCTGCCAACATTTGTGTCCACAAATTTTGTTGAGCAAAAACGAGCCAAAAACCGCCACTAGCTTTATACAAGACCATTGGAATTAATTAAAACAAACCTATGAACAAAGCCATTAATCTTCAAAAAAACCTAATGATTTTCGGAATACCATTATTAATAATCGGATTAATGGTGTTCATTACGAAATCAAATATATTTAGCACAAATCCTACTGCTTTATCTATTGGAATTACATTTGATTTATTGTTAACCGTACCACTCGTATATTTTCTATTAATTAGAAAAACAAGTATCCCAAAAACAACAGTAATACCATTTTTAATTGTTGGTATTATTATTTGTTCGCTGATACTTCCAACTAAAAATCAATATTATCTAAATCTTTTTAAGACTTGGGTACTTCCAATCGTAGAACTATCAATTGTATTGTTTGTTATATTCAACGTTCGGAAAGGAATAAAACGATATAAACTAAACAAAACAGAATCGTTTGATTTTTTCACAACTTTAAAAAGTACTTGCTATGAAATACTTCCAAAAGGAGCAGTTATTCCTGTTGTAACCGAAATTGCAGTTTTCTACTACGGATTTGTTCATTGGAAAAAAAGAAAATTGAAAGACAATGAATTTACTTATCACAAAGACAGCGGAACAGTTGCTCTATTAATTGCAATTATATTTATAGTAGCAATAGAAACTATTCCACTTCATATCTTATTAGCGAAATGGAATACTACTGTTGCTTGGATTTTGACTTTTTTGAGTATTTATTCTGGTATTCAAATTTTCGGATTTGTAAAGTCAATGTTTAAAAGACCAATATCAATTGAAAACGACAAACTGTTCCTTCGATATGGTATTATGAAAGAAACTACTATTGATTTAGTAAACATTGACAGCATTGAAATTTCATCAAAAGATATAGAGTTGAACACAGAAACTCGGAAACTATCATTTTTGGGAGAATTGGAAAGCCATAATGTTGTTATCAGATTAAAGAAAGAAAACACATTAATTGGACTATATGGAATTAAACGAACATATAAAAATTTAGCATTACACGTTGACAATAAAATTGAATTTAAGAATCGAATAAATAACGTCTTACAACAATTGCTATAAGTAATTGCTTGCCTGCCTGTCGGCAGACAGGTTCTCGCCTACTTACGAATCCCGATAGCTATCGGGACTCGCGGATTTTCTACCTACCTGCCGGCAGGCTGGTTCGGTTTTTATTTACTAACTTTAGTGCTTAATCCACGCAACTAACCATACACGAAGACGTTGTGCTTCATTATCAGAAACCGCTAACCAATGATAAAATTCTTTAGAAAAATTAGACAGAACTTACTTTTAGAAGGAAAAACTGGAAAGTATTTTAAATATGCTATTGGAGAAATTGTACTTGTTGTTATTGGTATTCTTATCGCTCTTTCTATTAATAATTGGAATCAGAAACAGATAGAGAAGAAACAAATTCGTAATATTTATATTCGAATTGTACAGGATTTTAATAATACAGCTTTAGAAATTCAGAGTGATATTAAAAATATGGATATTATATATCCATTAATGCAAAATATTCTTAATGGTGACGTTGAACGCGATTCTCTTTTATCAAGTAACGATTATTTCCGTAAATACCACTTTACATTAGGATCCCCAGACATACAAATAAATGAGACGGGAATACGGTTACTTGAATCAAAAATTGAGCTTGATTATGAACTAAATACGGAGCTCACTGAAGCCCTATCAATGTTATATTCTGAAAAACTGTTTGAACTTGAAGTAGATGCGGAATTTGTTGGTGATAATTTAGAAAGATTAACTAATCATATTGTAGAAGAAGGAGTTTTAGTTGATTATTTAGTAAAAAATAATCGAACAAAATATGTCAATATGATTTTTGAAGATGTCACATATAAAAATTACTTTCACATTTTCTCATTGTCATATGAAATCTACAAGAATTCACTAATGGAATTTAAAGCTGATGGAGAAGTCTTGATTGATAGGATTAAAACAGAATATAATTTGGAATAAAACATATTTGGGTATTTGAAAACAAATTAAATAACGAAAGCACAACACCATATATAATTTATTGCTTTGGTAAATGCTTATTTGGAAAATTCCTTCGAAATTTTCTCTGGCAAGTTTTTGTTTACTAAATTAGTTGCTTAACCACGCAACTAACCATATATACAAACACGTTATGGGCAAGCAAGAAATCAGAATACTATAAATAGAATTTAAAAATGAAAATTGGAAAGTTAATAGCTAATCCGAAAAAACTCTTTTTGATAGATGGACTTGGAGCAATTCTATCAGCTTTTTTGTTAGGTGTAGTTTTGGTTAAGTGGAAAATATATTTTGGATTTCCTACTTCAACATTATATTTTCTGGCTTCATTTCCAATAATTTTTGCTCTTTATGATTTCTACTGTTACCTAAAAGGCAATGATGTGCAAGGCCAGTTCCTTAAAGGAATCGGAGTAATGAACTTATTTTATTGTTGCATATCGATTGGATTTGCATTCAATCATTACCGAACAATTACAAATTTAGGGTGGACATATATTTTAATCGAAGTGTTGATTGTCGCAAGTCTTGCAATACTTGAACTAAAAGTAGGCAAAAAAGTAATTTAAACAACTAAAAATGATAAAAATCGACCCAATAATAGCAGTAAAAGATGTGGTAAAAAGTTCAAAATGGTATCAATCTGTTTTTCGTTTGAGAAGTATACACGGTGGAAATGAATTTGACATTTTAGCAGATAAAAATGGTGATGTTCTTCTTTGTCTTCACAAATGGGGAGAACACGACCACCCGACAATGCAATCTTCAAATATGCAAGGTGGAAACGGAATGATTCTCTACTTCCGAACCGACAATATAGAACAGATAAGGGAAAACCTGCGAACAATAAATAACGAAGTTGAGCAAGAAATAGAACTAAGCCCTAACTCACGAAGAAAGGAATTTTCGTTTCGAGACCTTGACGGATATTACATAACAATCGCTGAATATCACGAATATGAAGCATAAAGCCAGCCCATAACAATGTACATAAAAAATAGGCGAGATAGTAGTAAATTCAAGAATTGCAGCTCGTTTCAAACTTCACTGCATCCTGAAAGTGAAGTGCTTCGTAATCGCCAACTTTTCATATACTAACCGTTACTAACAAGCTGAAATTGAATGAGGAAAAACTAAATTGAAATAAGTAAAAATTATTCCAATAATAAATCACTAGAATTTAAGTTTATATCTATATAACTAATTTAGTTAGTATGAAAACCAATTTGCTTTACAGTCTACTCACCATTATCATTGTTTTTCAATCTTCTATTTCTCAAACTATGGAATCAGGCCATGAAAAATGGGAATTTGTTTTAGAAGACACAGGAGATGTATTACAAATTGCATTACCATTTGCAGCAGGAATAACTACAATAATTAAAAAAGATTGGCAGGGGACAAAACAATTTGCTTTATCTTACGGAACAGGTTTTATTATTACACACTCTCTAAAAAAAATAATACGAAAAGAAAGACCTGAAGGTCGAAATCTTTATGATGCCTTTCCTTCTGGTCATACAACTTCAGCTTTTTCAGGTGCTTCTTTTATACAACGTCGTTATGGCTGGAAATATGGTAAATGGGCTCATGTTCTTGCGGCTTTAGTTGGGGTTAGTCGCATGGAAGGTCCAGATGGTTGGCATGACATTTGGGATGTTTTGGCAGGTGCTGCTGTAGGAATTGGAACCACTTACATCTTTACAAAACCATATGAAAAAAATCAAATACAAATTGGGTTTAATGCTGATAATGGTAATTACATAATTGGTTTTAAATATCAATTCTAATGATGCGAATATTCAATCATAAATTCAAGTAAGAAAATATTTTGATAAAGAAAAAAGCCAGTTGGTAACAAAGTACTGTGGTAAAAAACAAGTAAAAATCGATTAATTTTTCACTAAAGTACTTTTGTAAGAATCATCATATATTAATCCACTTTTTGCAACAGCAAAGGCTTGTTTTAATAGTTTGTTACATACTGTAATCAATGCCAGTTTTTTTATCTTCCCTTTGGCAGAAATTACTCCGACCACTAAAAAAAATCACTCACAAACCTCAACATTGTTTGTTACTTGCAACTTAGCATCAGAAGGTGAAACATAGGGAATTCCCAAACCTAAACCTCGTAAAATAAATAACAGACCAATAATTACCACAAAAACGGGAATTACTTTTTGGATTTTAGTTCTAAGTGCTCCTTTTAAAAAATTTCCTCCTAACACAGCGGCACTCATCATAGGCACAGTGCCTAATCCGAAAAGAAACATATAGATTGCTCCTTCTAATGCACCTGAAGCGGCAATGGAACCGACCAATGCCATATAAACCAATCCGCAGGGCAAGAAACCGTTAAAAAAACCGATGGAGAAAAATGTGCTATTGGTTCGTTTTTTTAAATAGTACCCTAATTTAGATTTTACGTAAGATATCCCTTTATAAATAGGTTTTGAAAAATTATATCTATTAAAAATATGTACAGGAATCAGCACCATAACAATCATCAACACGCCAATAAGAATGGATAATCGTTGCTGAAAACCTGCTAAATACAAACCTCTGCCTACCAAACCGAAAATCAACCCTATAAATGAATAGGTTAACAACCTACCAAAATGATATAACAAGGTTTGAAATGCCATTTTAGGTTTGCTCTTCCTGTCAACAGGCAAAGCAAAAGCAATAGGTCCGCACATGCCAATACAGTGAAAGCTACCTAATAATCCTAATATGAAAGCAGTATAGAGAATAGACTTGAGATTTTAGATGTTAGACATTAGATTTTGGTTTCGGATTAAAGATTTTTTTGGTTTGGGTCATTCCGAGGTACGAGGAATCTGTTCAAATGACAAGGTTCAGTTCATGAGATTCCTCGTACCTCGGAATGACAGTTATAATCTATAAATATTAATAGAATATGTTCTTTTTAAACAAATACTCTTCATCACCGTACTTCCAATCAATTTTAATATTCCACCTGCCATTGATTAGTCTTTCATTTTTGATAATCATTTCATTATTTGTGAGAGCTATTTCTTGTTTAAAGTCAATTCTTTTATCAGAGGGTCGTTGAAAATAGATTGTTCCTTTAATTTTATCTTGCTCCATTATATTAGGAAAAGTTACTTGCATTCCATTATCTACCCTTTTTACTGTCACATTTTTTGTAAGCTTACTGGCATTGTTCAACTTATCTATTTCTTGTTGATAATAGAGTTCATCTTTATAGTAATCTTCTGACACTAAATGATGCTGTAATGTATCAACTGCAATGCTTCTATAAACAAATTGCAATATAAATATCATAAATAGACCCATTACAATAACCATTGTCCATCCCCAATTTATTTTTATTTTCATAATTTTTAATTTATTTTCATCGGACCAGTAAAATTAGTGGATGTTTTTTCCACCAACTCGCCGTTGGAATAAATTCCAATTTTTAATTTTTCCTTTGACGATTCCAAATCTTTTTTATCAATATCAATAAATAGCGTACCTTCCGTTAAATCACCTTTTGGCACATGGCTTGTGCCACCTACAATCCTAATATCGCCGGCATGGGAAATCAATTTGATTTCAACATTATCGAGGTCTTTAACCGTTTTATTTATCAATTTAAATGTATAAACATTACTAACCGATGTCTCGGTTGTGGTAAAAGTTTGTCCCGGTAGCCTTAATATGGTTGCCTCAATATCCGACCTTAAAAACAACAAGGTAACCAATACCCCTACCAAGATAGTTAAAACTGCTGAATACGCTTTAATTCTGGCATTAAACTTAAACTTTTCTCCTTTGGTAATATTATCCTCAGAAGCATAACGAATTAATCCTGGTTCAAAACCGACTTTATCCATAATTTCATCACAGGCATCAATGCACGCAGTACAATTTACACATTCCAACTGTGTTCCGTTCCTGATATCAATACCTGTCGGACAAACCACCACACATTGATTGCAATCTATACAATCACCATGACCCAATTCTTCCCTATCTTCATCTTTTCTGAATTTTTTTCTTCCATTTTCGTTTTCTCCTCTTTTATGGTCATAAGCTACCACAATTGATTTTCTATCTAATAGCACCCCTTGCAACCTTCCGTAAGGGCAAACAATAATACACACCTGCTCTCTAAACCAAGCAAAGACAAAAAAGAAAACCAAGGTAAAGACCAATAATTTTACCAGCGTACCAATATGGTCCAATGGATTGCCGGTTATATATCCTAAAAGTACATCGCTACCAATAAAATAGGCTAAAAATACATTGGCAATTAGAAAAGAAATCAAGAAAAATATTGCCCATTTTATAGCCTTTTTACGTATTTTTTCGGCATTCCATGGTTGTTTGTTCAGTCTGATTTGCTTACCTCGGTCGCCTTCTATCCAATATTCCACTTTACGGAAAACCATTTCCATAAAGATGGTTTGCGGACAGACCCAACCACAAAATATTCTACCAAAAATTACCGTAAACAAAATAATAAAAACGATGCCAACAAGCATTGATAACACTAATAAATAAAAGTCTTGTGGCCAAAAAGGTTGTCCAAATATATTGTACTTCCCTTCCATTATATTGAACAGCAAAAACTGGTTTCCGTTTATTTTGATAAATGGGGAAATAACAAGCACGGCTAACAAAAACCAACTTACATACGTTCTGTAATTGGTGTATTTACCCGAAGGTTTTTTAGGAAAAATAAAGTTGCGTTTACCCTCTTTGGTAATAGTGCCTATAGAGTCCCTAAAATTTTCTTGCTCTTGTTCTGCCATTAAATTCAATACAAAAAATTATAAGATCCCGCTAAAATAGCGGGATTAGTTCAACTAGCTGTTTTTTATAATCTCGTTTAACGAGATTAAAAAACAGAGTTTCCACTAAAAAATACTTCTACCTACACTACAAAGTTAGTTTTAATAAACGAACACAAACGAAACATTTATTACATAACCTAAGGAATAAATAGAAGTATTAAAGACGAATCAAAACGTCTGAAAAAAACTATTTGAGTTAGTAGTTTTTAATTACCGTCTTCTTTCCATACCTCACCTTCGGGAGCTTTAGGAGCGGCTGGTGTTGTGCCTTTCATAGACAAAATATAACTAGCCAATTGTTGTCGCTCTTCTAAACTAATTGTTGACTCCCAAGCTATCATACCTTTACCTGGTCTTCCGCCTTTGGCTATGGTGTTCATAATACCTTGAAAATCACCATCTAAAATCCAATATTCATCGGTTAAATTAGGCCCGATACTACCACCAAGATCCGCTAAATGACAAGCCGTACATGTCTTTGCGGTAAATAGCTCTTTCCCTTTTTGAATACTAGCGGCATCTGTCAATGCTTTTAAATTGGCGGCATCATACAATTCAGGGTTATCTTTTTTATATTGTTCAATAGCTGTATTTGCTTCCGCTACCGCTCTTTCGTATTCTGCATCTTGATCGTACTTGTCGGTAAATAAAACCATGATATAGTAAAATATACCAACAGCAATGGTAATGTAAAAACCTGCTACCCACCATGGTGGCAATACGTTGTCCAGTTCCCTAATGCCATCATAATCATGATCGGTCATAATGTCCTCTTCATTTTCAATTGGCCTAGCTTTGGTTAACTTTTGCGATAGTTTACTCCAAAATGATTGTTCGTTCTTACTCATGATTGTTGATATTTTCGTCCTCTTCTAAAGGCAAATTACTTATATTTTCAATACTCTTTTTTGGAATTCTCATAACATGAACCAACATTGTTACAAATACCGCAAAAAACAATATTAATGATATGATGGGGTATATTTCCACATCGTTCATAGTGTCTAAATGGTGTTTTATATATTTTAGCATCTTACTTAATTTTGAGCGGTTTCACCTTTTTTAATATCCGTTCCCAATCGTTGTAAATAGGCAATTAAGGCAATAATCTCTTTCTCTTGCATGTTGCTATCTCCATAATTTTTTACATATTCAGGATCCTGTCTTAAATTCTTTTCAATGGCTTCAGCTTGATTCCTCAATAAAAACAACCCTTTATCGACCTCAGATTGGGTATAAGGCACCCCTAATTTAACCATAGCCTCCATTTTACCCTGGGTGTTTGAAGTATTCAAATTGTCGGTATATAACCAAGGATAACGTGGCATAATTGAACCTGGTGATGTTGATGTAGGGTCTAACATATGGTTGAAGTGCCAATTGTCATTATACTTATTTCCAATTCTATGTACGTCAGGACCCGTTCGTTTAGATCCCCAAAGGAAAGGAAAATCATATACAAACTCCCCTGCTTTGGAATACTCACCATAACGTTCCACTTCTGAACGGAAGGGTCTGATCATCTGAGAGTGACAGTTATTACAACCTTCGCGGATATAAATATCCCTACCCTCAAGTTCCAAAGGTGTATAAGGTTTTACACTTGTTATTTTAGGAATATTGGAATCTACCGTTAATAACGGAACAATTTCTACCGCCCCACCAATTACAATAGCAACCGTGGTTAAAATCGTAAATAGTATCGTTCTTCTTTCTAACCAAGAATGCCATCCTTCACCTTGGGTTCTTCTTGCGGTTATTTGTTTTAATGGTACGGCTTCTGCCAATTCATCTTTGACTTTAGAACCTGCTTTTGCAGTCTTATATACATTATAGGCTAATAAAATAAAACCAATTAAATATAAAGTACCTCCAAACGCACGCATGGCATACATCGGTAAAATTTGCGTAACGGTCTCTAAAAAGTTACCGTAAACCAATGTGCCATCGGCATTAAATTGTTTCCACATTGAAGCTTGTGTAAACCCAGCGACATATAATGGAATGGCATAAAATAAAATCCCCAAGGTACCAATCCAAAAATGGGCATTTGCCAACTTTTTAGAATACAATTCGGTTTTCCATAATTTGGTAGCCAACCAATATATAATACCTGCTGCCATAAAACCGTTCCATGCCAAGGTACCAATATGTACGTGAGCCACAATCCAATCTGTGTAATGCCCAATGGCATTTAAGTTTTTAAAGGACAACATTGGTCCTTCAAAAGTTGCCATACCATAACCTGTAATAGCCACTACAAAGAACTTCAACACAGGACTCTCCCTAACTTTATCCCAAGCACCGCGTAAGGTTAACAATCCGTTTATCATACCACCCCACGAAGGGAAAATAAGCATTACTGAAAATACGGTACCTAAATTTTGAGCCCATTCCGGCAAAGCGGTATATAATAAATGGTGGGGTCCTGCCCAGATATAAATAAAAATCAACGACCAAAAGTGAATGATAGAAAGTCTGTAAGAATATACGGGTCTGTTTGCGGCTTTAGGTACAAAATAATACATTAGACCCAAAATAGGTGTGGTTAAAAAGAATGCCACAGCGTTATGTCCGTACCACCATTGTACTAAAGCATCTTGTACACCCGCGTAAACAGAATAACTTTTAAATGAAGAAACTGGAAGTTCAATATTATTAAAGATATGAAGTACGGCAATGGTTACAAAAGTTGCGATATAAAACCAGATAGCCACATAAATATGACGTTGACGTCTTTTAAGAATAGTACCAATCATATTGATACCCATAACTACCCAAATTAATGTAATAGCAATATCAATTGGCCACTCTAACTCGGCATATTCCTTTGATGATGTTAATCCCAATGGCAAAGTAATTGCGGCAGCGACAATAATCAATTGCCAGCCCCAAAAATGTATTTTACTTAAAGTATCGCTAAACATTCTGGCTTTTAGCAATCGTTGAAGGGAATAATACATCCCCATAAAAAAACTATTGCCCACAAATGCAAAAATAACCGCATTAGTGTGCAAGGGTCTTAGACGACCAAAACTTAACCAAGAGATGTCTCCCAAATAATTAGGAAAGTTAAACAAAAATGCGACCATAAGACCGACCGTCATCCCCACAATGCCCCAAACTACGGTAGCAATAAGGAACATTCTTACAATTTTGTTATCGTAATAAAATTGTTCTTTTTCCATTGTTGACTATTGATTTTGATTAATTGATTTTTTAGTTTCTGGAGTTTCATCTACAAATTCATCTTCAAAAAGCATCCGTACGGATGGCGTGTACATATCGTCGTACTGACCCGACTTTACGGATTTAATAAAAAGCATAAAGAAAACTACAGCAATTACGATACTTACGCCAATCATTATAAAGATGATATCCATAGATAAAAAATAAGCACAAAGAAAGCTAAATTTGAAAACTTAAAACATGATAAATATCATATTTTGAATAAAAAGTAAAGTTATAAAATTATCTCCTTTTTGCCAATAAATTTGTGCCTAGTGTGACAAATATTACAATGGTAATTGAACTTAAGGGCATTAAAATGGCGGCCACTATGGGCGATAAATTCCCTGTAATGGCAAAGAGCATCCCAATAATATTATAAAGTATTGAAATTACAAAGCTAATTTTTACAACCTTTAACGTTTGTTGGGATAACTTTAAAAACTTAGGCAAAGATTTAAATTCGGTAGCATCAACAATCCCATCAGAAGCAGGAGAGAACACATTTATATTTTCGGAAACCACTAAGCCAACATTACTTTGCACCAAAGCACCAGCGTCGTTTAATCCATCGCCTATCATTAATACATTTTTACCTCGATCTTGCAACTCTTTGATATAGTTTAATTTATCCACAGGCTTTTTATTGAAAATCAACATTGCATTTTTCGGCAGCATTGTTTTTAATTGCTCTTTTTCACCATCATTATCGCCGGACAATATTCCCAATTCGTAATTATCTTTTAATTCATTGAAAATAGCATCTAGTCCATTTCTGTATGAATTTTCAAAAATATATTTTCCTTTTACGACTCCGTTTATGCTGACAAAAGATTGTGTTTGCAACTTATTCTCGGTTTCAATATTTACAAATTGTGCCGAACCTATTTTAATTAAAAAACCGTTTACCTTACCCTCTAACCCTTTTCCTAATACTTCGTTAAAATTAGAAACTTCTAGAATTCTATCTTCGTTAATTTCGTCATATAACATTCTACTTAAAGGGTGGTTAGAAAACCGTAAAACACTTTTCAGGGCAATATTTTCATCGACTGCAAGTGGCGTTCCGCTATAAGAAATTTTAGCTTTGCTATTTGTGATCGTTCCGGTTTTATCAAAAATAATGATATCTATTTTAGATAAATTTTCAATAACATCTACATTTTTAAGATACAATTTTCGTCGTCCGAAAATGCGTAGCATATTCCCCAACGCAAAGGGTGCGGATAATGCCAAAGCACAAGGACAGGCCACAATTAATACAGCCGTAACCACATTGGCAACCATTTTCACATCGATAAAATACCAATACAACCCAGCTAAAAAAGCAATAATCAAAACAATAATGGTAAAACGTTTACTGATGGAATCCGTAAGGTTTTTTATACCACTTATTTTTGTATTACCAAACACATCATTACTCCACAGTTGCGTTAAATAACTTTGAGATACCGTTTGCAGAATTTCCATTTCAATAGCCCCTGAAATTTGTTTACCCCCGGCAAAGAGTTTATCGCCCGAATTTTTGGTTACTGGCAAAGATTCGCCAGTTACAAAACTATAGTCAATTTGTGCATTCCCTGAGATTAAAATTCCATCTACAGGGATCAGTTCTTTATCTCTAATTAATAATCTGTCTCCTTTTTTGACATCGTAAATAGCAACGTTTTTCTCTAATCTATCTTTGAAAATTTTTGTAACAGCTACGGGGAAGTACGATTTATAATCACGCTCAAAAGATAGAAAACTATAGGTTTGCTGTTGAAATATTTTACCGAGCAATAGAAAAAAAACAAATCCCGAAAGACTGTCAAAATAACCTTGACCTACATCAAAAAATATTTCGTAAGAACTTCTCAAAAACAGTACAACGATACCTAGCACAATAGGCACATCTATATTTAATATTTTGTGTTTTAACCCTTTATAGGCTGAAATAAAATATTCGTTGACGGAATAAAATACTACCGGTAAAATCATGATAAAAATAATCAATCGGAACATTGGTTTAAAACGTTCTAACCAATATTCATCCGATTGAAAATACTCTGGAAAAGACAATAACATAATATTACCAAATGCAAAACCAGCAACACCCAATTTATAGATTAAGGAACGGTCAATTTTACGTTTGCTTACGGTAGCATCTTCAAGACTAATCAACGGTTCATAACCAATGGAACTCAACAACTCGACCACTTGTTTTAATGAAATTGTGTCGCTGTTAAAAGTAATTCTCACTTCCTTTTTTGGAAAATTAACCTGTGAAGTACTAATCGATGAACTGAGCTTATTGAGATTTTCTAAAACCCAAATACAAGAACTGCAATGTATATGTGGTATATAAAAAGTAATAACACTTGTATCCCCATCTTTAAAATCGTATAATTTTTCGATAATTTGCTCATCATCCAAGTAATTATATTTCCCATTAATTTCTTCGGGAATTTTACCAGGAGCATTTTCTAGATCGTAATAAGGGGTTAAATCGTTTTCATTAAAAATTTCAAATACAGTTTTACAACCGTTGCAGCAAAAGTTCTTAGCATCATACACTACTGGTTTAGAGCCACAATCGGCATCACAATGAAAACAATTTTCTTTTGTCATTTTATTTAATAATACTCCGGCTTATGAGCCGGGTTTCCTATTTATCCCTACTTCCGCGTGTCACCGTAGCTTTACCGCGTTCGCTAAAAGCTTTAGCGGTTGCGAAGCGGAGGCACTCGGAGAGGTAATAACTGCTATTTTCAGCAGTTCTGGGTGAGGATTATCAACTTACAAATATCTTATGCAAACTTAAGTAAGTCTATGATAAATGTCATAAAATTTCGATATATTTGTTTTTATCTTAAAGATGCTTAAATGAGCAAATGCCAACAATGTATTATCCGTGAATTTAGCACTCTCAGGTCTTTATCTGCTGACGAGCTAAAAACAATGTCAGAAGAAAAGGATATCTTAACTTTTAAAAAAGGTGATGTTATTTTTGAGGAAGGCAATACACTAAACGGTGTATATTGTGTTAAACATGGTATCTGCAAACTTTCTAAGCTAAACGCCAACGGAAAAGAACAAATAGTTAGGTTTATAAAAGGTGGCGATATGCTGGGCTATCGTTCTGTATTAAGTGAAGAGCCTGTAACTCTTACTGTTACGGCACTAAAGGATATGGAGGCCTGCTATATTCCCAAAAAAGAAATATTGGATGCCATTAAAGAAAATCCTAAATTCTCTTTAGACATGATGCGTACCGTTTGTCACGACTTGCGTGATGCAAATATATTACTTTCCAATATGGCTCAAAAAAACGTTAAGGAGAGGTTGGCTGATACGTTAATTTTCCTAAAAGAAACCTTTGGCGAAGATAAAGATGGCTATTTGGATATTGTCCTCACTAGAGAAGAAATTTCTAGTGTTATTGGTACCGCAACTGAATCTGCTATTAGATTATTATCGGAATTTAAAAAGAAAGGATTTATTGCTTTAGATGGCAAAAAGGTTAAAGTTTTAGATGAAGTTGGGCTGTTGAAGTTATCGCAGGGGTTTTGATTTAGTCGGTAGTCGAAAATTTCAAACACCAAATTCAAAATATAAAACAAATTTTCTATAACATTTGTAGTTCGTATCAACTGGTGAAATTCATATTTCAAATTCCAAAAAAAACTATAAAATTCCGTCATTTTATAGTCTTGTCATTCAGAGCGTAGCATAAGAAAGCTAAAACCTTAGCAAAATTCAACGCGAAGCGAAGAATCTTTAACTGTTTTAAATTGGAAAATGAAACCAGAAACTAACCACTACCCTCTAACTACTCATTTTCCATCTTTTAATTATCTCCTCCACATGATTAATCGATTTTTTAGTCCAATCCAAACGTTTTTCATCTTTTTCCTGATTCGATAACTGCCAATCCATCTCAGAGGTTCTTAATCTTTGCGATAATGATTGTAAAATAATGGCCACAGCAACCGATATGTTTAAACTTTCTGTAAAACCGTACATAGGTATTTTTAAATAACCATCTGCTTCATCTAATATGTAATCTGAGACACCTTCTTTTTCCACTCCGAAAACAAATGCCGATTTTTTAGAAATATCAAAATCCTGTAATAAACAGTCCCGATAACCATCCGGATCGTTATGTGGCGTAGTGGCAATAATTTGATAACCATTTTTTCTCAACTTGTTTATGCAGTTTTCCGTATTGTTTTCTTGTTTATTGTATTCATGAAAGTCTATCCATTTTTGAGCTCCTTTTGCAACTTGATTTGAAATATAACTGTTGTATTTGTTTTCAATGATATGTATGTCTTGAATTCCGAAAATATCGCAACTACGTACAACAGCACTTGTATTATGTTTTTGATAAATGTCTTCTAAAACTACCGTAAAATGTCGGGTTCTGTCCTTTAATATTTTCTCAAACAATGCTTTTCTGTTGTCGGTAATCAAATCCTGTAAATAGGACAACAATTGTTTATCAACCATTATTTTTTGTTCTTATAAATAAATTCTAAATTTAAGGCAAATTTTGATGAATCTGTTATGGGCAAGAAAAAAATCGTAGTATTAACAGGTGCAGGAATGAGTGCCGAAAGCGGAATTAATACTTTTAGGGATGCCGATGGATTGTGGGAAGGACACGATGTTATGGAGGTGGCATCGCCCGAGGGGTTTAGAAAAAATCCTGAATTGGTGCTCGATTTTTACAATCAACGTCGCCGTCAATTGTTACAGGTAAAACCAAATGCAGCACATAAGGCTTTAGCCGATTTAGAACAACAATATGAGGTAACCATTATAACTCAAAATGTAGATGACCTACACGAGCGGGCAGGAAGTTCAGAAGTTATACATCTACATGGAGAATTATTAAAAGCAAGAAGCGTAGAAAATGATGCCATGATTTATGATTGCAACGAGGATATTTTTATGGGCAATTTGTGTCCAAAAGGAACACAATTAAGACCACATATCGTCTGGTTTGGCGAAGCGGTACCCATGCTAGAACAGGCCGCTGAAATTACTATGACAGCTGATAATTTAATAATTATAGGCACTTCTATGCAAGTCTATCCAGCAGCAAGTTTAATTAATTATGCGAAATCGGGAATCCCCATATATTTTATTGATCCAAATCCGGCTGTTAATGAAAGTGATTTTGATAATTTAACTATTATTGCTGAAAAAGCTACTGTGGGCGTTAAAAAACTAGTAGAGAACTATTTATAAATTGAACTGATTTAAGAACTCTAAAGTTGTTGAGTTACTGAGTTACTAGGTTATTAAGGTTAAAGGAACAATAACTAAATAACCCAGTAACCTAATAACTATTTATTAAAAAAATGAACCAAGCTACCTTCATATCTATATTAGAAAATGATAAAGATCGATTAAAACATCGCGATCAACTTGTTATTACTACCCTAATGAACCCGAAATATGTTGAGATTCTCTTAACAAATATGGAAGCTGTCGAAGATGAGAATTCGAATTTTTCAGCCCGAATATTGGAATTGTCATGTAAGTCAAAATTGGGAATCATTATCCCCTATTTGGACAAATTCTGCCAATTGTTACCAATAGTAAAACAAGTTGCAGTAATTAGAGCCTGTGCAAAGATCTGTGAATTATTGATATTAGGATATTTTAATAAAAATAATATTGGATATTCAAGTGTTTTGCAAGATCATCACCTTGAAAAAATTATTGAAGCAGGATTTGATTGGATGATAACCGACCAAAAAACCGCAGTAAAAGCATACACCATGCAAACTTTATATCTGCTGGGTACAAAATACGAATGGATTCATCCTGAACTGGTGTTAAATATCGAAAAAGACATCCCTACGGCAACTATTGGGTATGTTAATAGAGGTAGAAAGGTAATTAAAGCGATAGAAACAAAAACAAAGCTGAAGCTTTAAGTTTATGGGTTGAGCAGTTTATTAGTTTATCGTTAAAATAGCACTGCAACTAAACTCATAAACCTTTTTATATACTACCTAAATTTTTATTTTCCTATTAATTTAAAAAGCCCCTCGTACAATTTACCATCTGCAATCACACTCCCTTTTTGTATCAAATCAAAGATTTCGGAATTTCTATCACTTTCATATTTTTTTGATCCCTTATAGAAGGTTATTGAGCCATCTTTGGTATTATCTATGAACCATCTATAATCATCATCATTAAAAAAACTAAATTCGGTTTTATTTATTTGAACTACAATTCTAGAAATCTCCTTCTCTTCGCACTTGAATAAATTGATGCTTTTTTCTGAGAAATGTTCTAGATAATTGGTTCTGTTCAAAACATCGTCCCAAACCACATCGCTAAACAGATTTAATTCCTGTTCGGCAACCTCAGGTTTATCTGCCTTTATAGCATTCCATTCCTTTACATCAATTTGCTGACTTGCTAAAAATTGTGCAAATTCTTTATGTAAGGCTTCAAACTGTTCTTTTGTTAATTGTTTGTATTTCATCTACCAAAATTAGTTTATGTAGTTTTTTTACCTCTTCTTTGGAGTGATCGAAATTGCTTTTGGGCAATTTCGGGTGAGGTCTAAAAAAAACCGTTCAAAACCAAATTAGGTTGAACGGTTTTTACTATAAATTGAGTTTGTATTATTTACCTTCAGCAACTACGTCAAAAGGAAAATCTACAACCACCTCTCTATGTAATCGAATTTTAGCATTATAAGTACCTAATCTCTTTACTAAGCCTCCAAGTACATTGATGTATTTTCTATCGATTTCTACTCCTGCTTTATTAATAGCATCGGCAACATCAGCATTACTTACAGAACCAAAAAGTTTATCACCGGTACCTACTTTAGCAGGTATTTTAATTTCCAATTCTTGTAACTTTTTAGCAGAAGCTTCAGCCTCTTTTATAACACTAGCTTCTTTATAAGCTCTTTGCTTTAATGTCTCAGCCAATACTTTCTTTGCAGAAGGTGTAGCCAGCATTGCATATCCTTGTGGGATTAAAAAATTACGACCATAACCATTCTTTACAGTTACCACATCATCTGTAAATCCTAAATTAGCTACGTCTTGTTTTAATATAAGTTCCATAATAGTCTTAATTTAGATTATTTTAACATATCGGCTACATAAGGCAGTAATGCCAAATGACGTGCTCTTTTTATTGCTTGAGATACTTTACGTTGGTATTTTAATGAAGTACCTGTTAAACGACGTGGTAAGATTTTACCTTGTTCATTTACCAAATACAATAAAAAATCTGCATCTTTATAATCTATATATTTAATACCGTTTTTCTTAAAACGACAGTATTTTACTTTCTGTTTAGTATCAATATCCAACGGAGTTAGATATCTGATTTCGGCTTTATTACCGCCTTTTGCTTGTTGTTCTATTGTTGATGACATAACTTAGTTTTTAGTTGCTTTATTACGTTCTTTTCTTTTTACAGCCCACTCAGCAGCATGTTTATCTAACTTAACAGTTAAATAACGCATAATGCTATCGTCTCTTCTAAGCTCTAATTCAAAAGGGTTAATAACCTCACCTGCAACTTTGTACTCAAATAAATGATAAAATCCGGTCTTTTTCTTTTGGATTGGGTAAGCTAATTTTTTTAAGCCCCAATCTTCTTTGTGGATCATTTCGGCACCTTTAGAAACCAAGTAGTCGTCAAACTTCTTTACTGTTTCCTTTACCTGAACATCAGATAAAACGGGATTCAAAATGAAAACAGTTTCGTAATGATTCATAATTAATTGTTTTGTGTTTATTTTTAAGCGTGCAAATATACGGTTTTTGATTAGAAATTAAAGATTTATAATTAAAAAATGTTTTAAATAAAAATGGCTTTAAAGAACTTTCTATTTCCTGCCATAATTCAGCCCCAATTTTTTTTGGTATATTTGTTTTCGCCACAAACCAACTAGCCATAATTACTTTTTGAAAAAAACAAACCATTTTTATGTATTAGCATTAGCTATGTTTTTTATAACCGCAACGGTAGTTCATTCACAAGAGCCCGACAAACCTAAATTAAAAGTGGATTTGGGCGGAGCTCTTCATTTTAACTATAACAACTCAAGTTGGAAACCCAATCAGCAAAAACGTGGTGGCGACTTTGGGTTTGAAGTATTCCGCATTAACGCAGATGTAACTTACGGTAAAATGGAACTCCATCTGGACCAACGATTTTATTCCGAAGCCTTTGGTGGTGCATTCTTAAAATATGGATGGTTTCAATACAATCTGAACAAAAAAAGTCACTTAAAGTTAGGATTGATTCCCTCCTATTTTGGTCCACAACAATTCAATTCTCACAGCTGGTTTTTTCAACTTCCTTTTTATTTGGGCTTTGAAGATGACCATGATATGGGCTTAAGTTATGATTATGAAGATGATAAATTTCAAGTGGATGTAGGCTTTTATAAAAATGCCGAAGCATTGACTTTTGGAGATAACAATCCTATTTCACCCAACCGATATTCTTATGATTTTTCGGGTAAAAACAGAGAAGTAAATCAATTTAACATTCGTTTTAATTATAAGTTTGGTACAAAAGCTAAACATAAGATAGGTAGCTCCGTCCGATATGGTGGTATATGGAATATTGATACTAAGGAAATTGGCCACCATGCAGCACTCGGCCTGCATTATCAACTGGATTATAAACGTTGGAATTTTCAATCACAATTAATCACTTATACCATTTCTCTTGTTAATTTACTCAATTATTTGTAAATTGCCTTATGGCAAAACAAATAGACTTACACATTAAAGAGAGTGAATCAGAACTAAAGGCTCTTATGAATGCTCAAAGCA
>NZ_JAXKVV010000025.1:0-53686 GCF_034296135.1 Aureibaculum koreense | reverse complement strand
TGCTTTGAGCATTCATAAGAGCCTTTAGTTCTGATTCACTCTCTTTAATGTGTAAGTCTATTTGTTTTGCCATAAGGCAATTTACAAATAATTGAGTAAATTAACAAGAGAAATGGTATAAATCATCTACCATAAATGGTTTATTTACATTTGACTTTATAATTTCTACACGTTCGGAATCCATCGCTTTAAAAGAAGGAGACATCCATAATAAAAATGGAATCTCAACATTAGACTTGGGTATTGATTTTATGTAACTATGACCATATAAATCCAATTCGTCATATACATTTTCACCATGGTCAGAGGTATATATGGAAGAAGCAATCAAATCTGGATTCTCTATACTATGTTTACTAATCATATCAAAAATACTGTCCAATATAAAATCATTGTACAAAATAGAATTATCGTATTGGGCAATTATTCTTTCTTTAACACCGTCACCTTTATAAACATTAAATTTTTTTGGATATCTACTATAATATTTAATATGGTTACCCAGTAAATGCAAAATAATAAGTTTTTTTGAAGCTTTATCTTTTAAAGCTTTGGCAAATGGTTTTAATAATTTTTCGTCATAAGAACTTTTTATATCACTTTCGTAAGTAGAATTGCTTGTTAAATTTACAAATGTAGAATTTGTGGCCTTATTGTAACCTATTGCACTGATCAAACTTTCAGATACTCCAATGGGAGGTTGATTGGAAATCCAATACGTATCAAATCCAACAGCATGGAAAATATCTATTAAATCCACTCTCATATCATAATCCAACTCATTCTCCACATTTGAATTGGTTATCATTGAAAGTACTGCTGCTAAAGTATATGAGTATGCTGATACCGCATCATTAAAAATAATAATATCTTCTCTAGATTTTAGTTTGGGGTTGGTATCTCTGTGGTAATTATATAATGACATATGGTTTTTAGAGGCCGACTCACCAATTATTAAGACAAAGAGCTGCTTATCATTATTCATGGTCCGAACGGCATCAACTTCTTTCAAACTGTTGTTTTTTAAGGCTTTACGATAATCTTTCATTTCGGTTGAAAAAGCATGTGAAACTCTAACAAAGTTTGGTGTCAGTCTTACTAAAAACCTATCAATAGGGTAATAAAAATACATTCCAATTATAAAGCCTACCAATAACATCAATAAATATTTGTAATTTGAATTATAAACTCGTGAGGGCGATTTTAAAGCAAGTAAAAACAATATGAAATAAGGAAGTACCAGTATAATTGATCTTAAACGAATTACACTTAAAAATTCAGTAGCTTCATCATAATTAGTATTTGAAAATGCCACTAAACTGGCAATGGTAACGGGACCTTTTAACACTAGCCAGTGTGCAATCTCCAAAAGACCGATAACAAAAAATAAAACAACCGCTATTTTATAAAAAATCTTTTTTCCTGTTAATTGATAGGGAATTGTAAATAACGGAAGCCAAATTATACTTACAAATAATTCGTACCATTTATTAGATACCGAGAAATCAACAAAATATCCAACAAAAATCGGTATCAAAACCAATAATGTAAGATACCTTGGATAAACACTCTTAAATAACTTTATATGCTCTTTGAATTTAATCATAAATTATCCCTTCATAAACCACAAGCATTATTTTTAATATTCAATATATTATGCTTTACCGTTCCACCACGGTACTATAACATAAATATGCGTGCTTTATTTTGATTTAATGTTAACAAAAATTGGGATTTGATCGATTTTAAATGATTATGATTAAGTATATTATAATTTGCTCAAATAATTATTTATATTATTCTCAATTCTATTTATAATATTGACAGTATCAGATTTTACAAATGTTTCTCCGGTAATATTTTCATACAATTCTATGTATCTCTCGGAAATTTCTAAGACCTTAGCATCTGTCATTTCTGGAACATTTTGCCCCTCCAGACCTTGAAATCCGTTGGCTATTAACCATTGTCTTACAAATTCTTTTGATAATTGTTTTTGAGCTTCACCCCTAGCCTGTCTTTCTTCATAGCCATCTTTATAAAAATAACGCGAAGAATCGGGGGTATGTATTTCATCAATTAAAACAATTTTTCCATCACTGGTTTTGCCAAACTCGTATTTGGTATCCACTAGAATCAAACCACGTTTAGCAGCAATTTCAGTTCCCCTTTTAAAAAGGGCTTTTGTATAACTTTCCAGCACTACATAATCCGATTCGCTTACAATTCCTTTTGAAATGATGTCTTTTCTAGAAATATCTTCATCATGGTCGCCTTCTTCGGCTTTGGTTGCCGGGGTTATAATAGGTTCTGGAAACTTGTCATTTTCTTTCATGCCCTCAGGCATCGCAACCCCACAGAGCATTCTTTTACCTAATTTATATTCTCTCGCTGCATGTCCTGATAAATAGCCCCTGATTACCATTTCTACCTTAAATGGCGTACAAAGGTGACCAATAGCCACATTTGGGTCAGGTGTTGCTAAAAGCCAATTTGGGACAATATCGGCTGTAGCATCCATCATTTTCGTTGCTATCTGATTTAATATTTGACCTTTAAACGGAATTTGTTTTGGCAATACCACATCAAAAGCCGAAAGCCTATCTGTGGCTATCATTACCAAAAGTTTATCATCAATATTATAAACCTCACGTACTTTTCCGCGGTAAACGGATTTCTGTTTAGGAAAATTAAAATTTGTATGGTTAATAGTGTTCATAGACATGATATTTAAGATTTTACCGAATAATGTAAACTGCCGACTGAAGATTTATTTATTCCGTTTCTATACTTTTATAGGCGGTTATTATCTCTTTAACCAATCTGTGGCGTATCACATCTTTATCATCAAGATAGACAATACTTATACCATCTATATCTTTTAATGCTAAAATAGATTCCTTTAAGCCAGATACTTGTCGTTTAGGCAAATCAATCTGACCAGGATCTCCGGTTATAATAAATTTGGCGTTTTTTCCCATTCTGGTCAAAAACATTTTCATTTGGGCGTGTGTAGTGTTTTGAGCCTCATCTAATATTACAAAAGCATTATCTAAAGTTCTACCTCGCATAAAAGCCAAAGGAGCAATTTGGATAATACCGCTCAGTATATAAGTTTCTAATTTTTCATAAGGAATCATGTCGCGTAAAGCATCATAAAGTGGTTGCATGTACGGGTCCAATTTCTCCTTTAAATCGCCTGGTAAAAAACCTAAATTCTCACCTGACTCTACCGCAGGCCTAGTTAAAATAATACGCTTTACCTCTCTGTTTTTCAAAGCACTAACAGCAAGTGCAACTGCAGTATAGGTCTTTCCTGTCCCAGCTGGCCCAACAGCAAAAAGCATATCGTTTTTTTGCATATCGGCAACCATTTTTCGTTGGTTTTCCGTTTGGGCTTTAATCAATTTTCCCCCAACTCCATGTACTAAAACATCTCCATTTTTTTTACCACTTTTTTGAGGGGTACCGTTAGAAGTCAACAACTGTTCGATACTGTTTTCGTCTAGCTTATTGTATTTATTAAAATAGTTGATAAGCATTTCAAGACGTTTTTCAAATTCGTCAAGTAATTCTTTTTCACCATAAATTTTAATTTTATTACCTCTGGCAACTATCTTAATTTTTGGAAAGTATTTTTTTAGCTGTTCTATATTACTGTTATGGGTTCCAAAAAAATCTTTTGGACTTATTTCCGTTAATTCTATAATTCTTTCGTTCAAATTACAACTATTTTTATGATTATCTAAAACTGCTCAAAAATAATATGGTTATCCATAAGATATTGATTAGTTTTGCAATACAAATTTAACAATTAAAAAGGTTATTAATCACGCTATTTTTCAATAAGTAATCAACAAATGTCTTTAATAACGTTAACTACGGATTTTGGTACAAAAGACCACTTTGTTGGTGCTATAAAAGGTGCTATTTATAGTGAGCTTAACGACGCCAAAGTGGTTGATGTTTCACATCAAATTACCCCATTCAATATAACCGAAACGGCATATATTTTAAAAAATGCTTATAGGAACTTTCCGAAGGGAAGTATTCATATAATTGATGTTGATTCAGAACTAAGTGTTGAAAACAAACATATTGCCATTGCCTTAGATGGCCATTATTTTATTTGTGCTGACAATGGTGTTATTTCTATGATAGCCTCAGAAATTAAACCTGATAAAATGGTTGAAATAACCATTCACAACACCTTAACAAGCTCTTCCGCTTTTGTAAAAGTGGCTTGTCATATTGCTAGGGGCAGCACCCTAGAAGTAATAGGGAAACCTATTAATGAATTTAAGCAATTAAACGAAGTCTATCCTTATATAAATAAGGAGCAAAACCAAATTGTAGGTACAATAATTTACATCGACAATTATGGAAATGTAATTTGTAATATCACCCAAAAGTTATTTAATGATGTGGGTAAAGGCCGCCCATTTGAAGTAAGTGCAAGGCATTATAACTTTAAAAAAGTATTTAAAAAGTACAATGAAATTATAAATTTTGAAGTCCCTCAAGAAAAAAGACAATATGATGGTGAAAAATTGGCATTATTTAATGCTTCGGATTATTTGGAAATTGCCATATATAAAAGTAATTTAAAATCAGTTGGTGGTGCTTCTACACTATTGGGATTGGATTATAGGGATTCGATAACTGTAAGATTTTTATAAAATGTTGATAAGAATAGTAAAAATGAGTTTTAAAGCGGATAAAATTGAAGAATTCTTAAGTACTTTTAAGGTCCATAAAACAAAAATAAGAAATTCTGAAGGTTGTTGTCATTTGGAACTTTTGAGAGATAAAAATAATGTAAACATCTTTTTTACCTATAGTCATTGGAAGGACGAACAAGATTTAGAAAATTATAGAAATTCTGATCTATTTAATGAAGTTTGGGCCAAAACCAAGGTCTTATTTAACGATAGACCCGAAGCATGGAGTTTGGAGAGATATTAGACTTTAGAGGTGAGATATTAGATGAAAAAGTTTGAAGACCGCAGAAGGATGTGAAATAAATGAAAAAACAAGTAAATTTTATTATAAGTATTGTCCCCTTGAGGGGACTTTAGGGGTGTTTTAAAGGAATTTAAACTTAAAATAACCAAAACAAGGGAATAATCTATGTTATCAATTTTAAAAAAAGAACTCAACTCATTTTTTGCCTCGCCCATTGGGTACTTGGTAATTGCTGTGTTTTTAGTGATTAACGGTTTGTTCTTATGGGTATTTAATGGTGATTTCAATATTCTTAATGCAGGTTTTGCCGACTTAAATAGTTTCTTTTTTATAGCTCCATGGTTTTTTCTGTTTTTAATTCCCGCCATTACCATGCGGACTTTTTCTGATGAATTCAGATTAGGAACTATTGAAATTTTAAAAACCAAACCGATAAGTAAATGGCAAATTGTATTAGGCAAATTTTTTGGGGCTTTGACATTAATTATATTGGCCCTTATCCCAACACTTATTTATGCTTTCAGTGTTTTAAAACTAGGCAATCCATCAAATAATTTAGACATTGGCACTACTGTTGGGTCTTATATTGGGCTTTTGTTTATTGCGGGTGCTTATTCGGCTATTGGCATTTTTACTTCTACTTTTTCAAATAATCAAATTGTGGCATTTATAATTGCCGTGCTTATTTCCTTTTTTATCTTTTATGGATTTGAAGCCTTGGCAGATATGAACATTTCAGAATCTCTAAGAAGTTTTGGTATGTACGACCATTTTAAAAGCATTAGCCGAGGAGTTATAGATACTAAGGATATTGTTTATTTTCTATCCGTTACCATTTTCTTTTTGTTTCTAACTCGATTAAAATTAGATGCAGAATGAAAAATGATGTTCCTAAAATAATCATTTTAGTTGTTACTTTATTAGCTGCAAATTTTCTGGCAAATAAATTTTATAAACGCTTAGACCTTACACAAGATAAACGCTATACCTTATCAGAAACCACTGTAAATATTGTAGACAGTTTAGAAGAAAACGCCATTATTAAAGTTTATTTAGAAGGCGATTTCCCTTCTGAATTTAAACGATTACAAAACGAAACCAGACAACATTTAGAAGAACTTTATGCCATTAATAATAATATAAAATATAGATTTATAGATCCTTTGGATACGGCAGAAGAACTAATAAAACAAGGTTTACAACCTAGCCGATTATCCGTTCAAGAAGATGGTAAATTGTCTGAAGCTGTTATTTTTCCTTGGGCAACCATAACTTATAAAGGTAAAACCGAAAATATTAATTTATTGGTAGATGTTTCGGTGGACAATCAGGAGGAGCAACTTCAAAATTCCATTGAAAATCTGGAATTTGCCTTTACTGAAGCTATCCACAAGGTTGTTAAAGAAAAAAATCAGTCCATTGCTATATTAAAAGGCAATGGCGAATTGGACGACATTTATCTGGCTAGTTTTTTAAGTCAACTAAATCAATATTATAAATTGGGGCCATTTACTTTAGATTCGGTAGCAAAACAACCACAAAATACATTAGAACAGCTTACCGAATACGACTTGACAATAATTGCAAAACCAGAAGAAAAATTTACTGAAGAAGAAAAATTTGTGTTGGATCAATATATTACCAACGGAGGTAAAACATTGTGGTTGATAGACAATGTAACAGCGGAATTGGATAGCCTAACCAATACTGGCGAAAGTTTAGCTTATAATAAAGACTTGGGTCTGACCGATTTACTTTTCAATTACGGCGTTAGAATAAACTATGATTTAATTAGGGATGCATACAGCTCTACAATTAGATTGGCAGATGGTAATGTGGGTAACAACACCCAGTTTAAAGATTATATTTGGCATTACCATCCTTTTATAACTTCAAAAAACGATCATCCTATTACAAAAGGTGTAGACCCTGTTAATTTAAGGTTTGCCAATACCATCGATACCTTAAAGAACAACATTAAAAAAACCGTTCTTTTGCAGAGTTCCGAGGTTTCAAAGCCTGTTGGTACACCCGTAATTGTTTCGTTAGCGGATATTGAGAAAAAACCTGAGAAAAAAGATTACAATAACGGCTTTCAAATTCTAGGCGTTTTGTTGGAAGGTGAGTTTACTTCCGCGTATGCAAATCGGGTAAAACCATTTGATACCTCTATTTTTAAAGAAAAAAGCGAAACCAACAAAATGGTTATTATCGCCGATGGCGATATTATCGCCAATGAACTGGTAAAGGGGCAGCCTATTGAATTGGGTGTTGATAAATATACAGGTGTCCGTTACGGAAACGCTGAATTTTTAATGAATACCATTAATTACCTATTGGATGATTCAGGATTGTTAGAATTGCGAAACAAAAAAATTCAATTACAATTTTTAGATAAAGAAAAAGCCTATACCGAAAGAACGTTTTGGCAACTAATAAATGTTGTTTTACCGTTGGTAGTTTTAGCTATTTTCGGACTTATTTTTACTTTTCTTAGAAAAAGAAAGTATAGTTAAAATTTTGTTAAAGAAATTTACTAACGTTAGGATTTAGTATCTTTAACAACTATTAACTTAAATAAATCTAAATAACAATTATGAACTACAAAAAACTTTTAATCGTATTCTTATGTTTAGGTACGATGAGCATTACTGCTCAAATCAAAACACCAGCCCCTAGCCCATATTCTAAAGTGATGCAAACTGTTGGGTTGACAGATGTTGAAGTAGAATATTCAAGACCTTCTATGAAAGGAAGAAAAATTTTCGGAGGATTAGAATCTTGGGATGTAGTTTGGCGTACTGGTGCCAATGCCAGAACAAAAATTACCTTTGGCAATGATGTTACCATAGATGGTGATACCTTAAAAAAAGGCACTTATGCAATTTTTACTAAACCCAACCCTGAATCTTGGGAAGTATATTTCTACACAGAGCATGCAGGTAACGGGGCTCCAAGAAATTGGGACGACAGTAAAGTAGCTTTGAAAACTTCTGTTAAACCGTTTCCTATTCCAATGCCAATTGAAACTTTTACAATCTCTTTTGATGATCTAACCGATGATTCCGCAGTATTGGGAATGATGTGGGAAAAAACCTATATTGGTGTTAAATTCAACGTTCCAACTGATGCCATTGCAGCCAAGAGTATTGAAAACGTGATGAGCGGGCCAAGTGCAAATGATTATCATAGTGCGGCAAGCTATTACCGAAATTCGGGTAAAGATTTAAAACAAGCGTTGGTTTGGTCAACAAAAGCGACTGAAATGAACAAAAATGCATTTTGGATGATGCGGGAAAAATCATTGATCCATGCCGCATTAGGCGATAAAAAAGGTGCTATTGAAGCTGCTAAAAAATCATTGGAAGTTGCGGAAAGAGAAGGTAATGATAATTATATAAAAATGAACAAGGAGTCCATTGCGGAGTGGTCTAAATAAAATAATAAAATGTTAAAAACATTTTATTATTTTATTTTTTCCTCACCCAAAAACTACCAAAAAGTAGTTTTTGACCTCTCCAAAGGAGAGGTAATTCAAGATGAAAATTATATCTTATTACGGTAAGAATTAACAAAATTAATATCTAATTAAACAATTCAAAAAATGAAAAAATTAAAACTCTTATTCCTGTTTACTTTAGTGGCATCCATAAGTTTTGCCCAAAAAAGTCCTAGACAACAGGCCAGCGGCACTATTGATGGTGTAAAGATAGAAATTGATTATAGTGCACCAAGCGTAAAAGGCAGAACCATTTGGGGCGGTCTTGAAAAATACGATAAAGTATGGAGAGCTGGAGCTGATAAAAACACAACTATGTCATTCGATACCGATGTAATGATAGCTGGAGAAGAATTACCTGCTGGTAAATATGGCTTCTTTATCATTCCCAAAAAAGATGGGGATTGGACTATCATTTTTAATACTAAAAATGATGCATGGGGTGCTTATGACTACAAAGAAAGTGACGATGCTTTACGTGTAGATATTACTCCAGAATTTGGTAATGAAAATCAAGAACAATTATTTTATGGTATAATGGATGATGAAATAATTTTTGCTTGGGAAAAAGCAAAATTGTCAATTCCCGTTGAAGCTATGTAATTAAAACAAGTGGAAATTATAAACCCAAAACTTTATTAAGTTTTGGGTTTTTTTATTTAGTTTGCTTTTTTAAAATAATTTTCAGGCTGTAGAATATGTTTTACTTCATTTCCAAAAGCCCATCTTATAAATTCAGGAAAAATTTTGCCCCAAGTGGGCAAATCGTGTTTACCATTAATTACTTCAACATATGTAATATCTCCTGATTCGGTATATCCTTTTAAAACCAATTCCTTTATAACATCCTTTGTGTCGTCGATAGCATCAATAATACCATTATTGTTTCTATCGGCACTTTCATCTAAAGTTCCTACTTGCAACCAAAATTTCAAATGTGGACTGTAAATTCCATTTTTTATAACATCTAAAATAATTCTGCTTCTATCGGCTAAATCCTTTTTTACGTACGCTTTTTTACGCCACCAAAAAGAACCGCTAAAAACACCTACTTTACTAAAATGCTGTGGATGGTTGAAAACAATATCAAAAGCTGAAAGTCCGCCTAAAGACATGCCTGCATAGACCCAATCTTCACTATTGTATGATACCTTATACTCTGCCTTTAAAAATGGGATAAATTCCTCAATAATAAATCTGGAATAATTTACAGCTTTTTTGCCTCTACCTTTAAAATCACCTGATGATGCCGTTCCGTATTCATGTATTCTATTTTCATTGGTTTCTACACCTACATAAACAAACGATCTTACTTTTCTATTAAAATAGGAATCAGAAATAGTTTTCTCCAAATCCAAGGTCTTAAAATCTTGACCATCGTTCATCAACAAAACCGGAAAACGTTCTTGCGTATTTCTATAATTTCCAGGTGCCATTAAACGGAACTTAACCTTTCTACCTAGGTTTTTAGAAAAAATATCTCCCTTTAAACTTATAAAATCTATGTTAAAGCTCATTATTCTATTTAAAGTGTGCAATATTAACGATTAAATAAAAATTAAATGATACAGAACCATAAAATAAATTAATTTTGCCGCCGAATGTTGTTGTTATTTAACATTTTTATTTATATTTAACAGAGAAAGACTAAACAACCTATGGCTCAAGTACAGCATACACAATACTATTCAAATACATTAAATAGAAATATTAATCTTGAAGTTACAGGGCATTGGGGACATCCAATATTAATGTTTCCATCTTCGGGAGGAAAATTTACCCAAAATAGTGATTTTGGATTAAATGGGTCGGTTATGAAATATGTTGAAGAGGGTAGAATAAAGCTTTATAATGTAGAAACCATTGATATGTTAAGTTTTTATGCAGATGATCTGCCTTCTGAGGTGAAAATTCACAACTATGAACTATATATGCAGTTTCTCAAAAACGAATTGATTCCATATATACAAGACGAGTGCAATACCCATAGACTGGCCGTTGCGGGATGTAGTTTCGGCGGATACCATGCGGCCAATACCGCTTTTAGGTTTCCCGATGTAATTTCACATTTATTCTCTTTATCTGGTGTATTTAATATTAGAAACTTTACACCAAATTCTGACGATATGCGTATTTACTTTAACTGCCCCAATGAATTTATGGTAGATGAAGAATCATGGAAATACAACCACATGCACATAGTGCTAAGTACTTCCGATTGGGATAGCTGCAAACCTAAAAACGAGAATATGGCAGGTATATTAGAATCAAAAGGGATACCCTATTGGTATGACGAAAAAAAATGGATAGAACATGATTGGCCATTGTGGAAAATGGTTTTTCCCGAATATGTTGAAAAATATTTTTAAAATAACCAATTTTAATTAAAAACATATTTAAAAAATAAACTGAATTAACATTAAAAAGATTTCCGCATTAGCGGGAATGACTTAAAAATTAAAATAAATAAAATATTATGGTAAAAAAAGTTGGAATATTGTTCGGAATGGAAGATACTTTCCCATGGGCATTTATAGATAGAGTTAACGAATTGGGCAATGGTAAAGTTGTTGCCGAAGCGGTACAAATTGATAAAGTACAACAAGGTATAGACTATGGATATGACGTAATTGTCGATAGAATCTCTCAAGAAGTACCTTTTTATCGTGCATATTTAAAGAATGCCTCATTAATGGGCACATCGGTTATCAACAATCCTTTTTGGTGGAGTGCGGACGAAAAATTCTTTAATAACTGTTTAGCATTGCAAATTGGTGTTCCGGTGCCTAAAACTATTTTATTGCCTTCTAATGCAAGGCCAGATGATACTACCGAACAATCATTCAGAAATTTAAAAGCTCCGTTAGATTGGGATTATATTTTTAACTATATCGGTTTTCCTGCTTATATGAAACCTCATGCTGGTGGCGGTTGGAAAAGTGTATATCGTGTTGACAATCCAGATGATCTGTTTCAAAAACATGGAGAAACTGAACAATTGGTAATGATGCTTCAAGAAGAAATTATTTTTGACGATTATTACCGTGTGTATTGCTTAGGACAAAAATATGTGCATATTATGCCGTATGAGCCTAGAAACGAGCCTCATTTACGATATGTTACCGAACCAAAAACTACAGGTGAAGAACATAAAAAATTAATGAAAACCATTCATGATTATACCATTAAGCTAAATAAGGCTTTAGGGTATGATTTTAATACAGTTGAATTTGCCATTAGAAACGGTGTACCTTACGCAATCGATTTTTGTAATCCAGCACCAGATGCTGACATTAATTCTGTTGGTCAGACCAATTTTGATTGGATCGTTGAGCATTCGGCCAAATTAGCTGTTGAAAAAGCACTTGCTCATAAAGCAAAGCAAAACAACACATCTTGGGGTAGCTTTTTAAAAAATGCCGTAGCTCCAGAAAAGCCAAAAAGAAAAACCTCTAAATTAAAAACGGTAACTCAGGCTAAAAAAGATAAAAAAATGGCCGTTAAAAAAGATGCTAAAGCTGGCTCAACAAAAAAGACGGTGACTAAAAAGGCTGCACCTAAAAAAGCGACAAAAGCAAGTCCTAAAAAAGAAGGTAAGGATACATCAACTAAAGTAAAAAGGGTAGTTACGAAAAAAGCAGCACCAAAAATAAAAGTTGCGACAGACAAAAAAACCTCATCAAAAAAAGCAGTGATAAAACCAAAAGCGAAAGCTAATACAAAAACGGCTGTAAAAAAAACAGTTACGAAACCGAAAACAGTGGCAAAACCTCAAACAACACCCAAGAAAAAATAGTGAAAAGTTATAAATCGACTATTAATCTACAACATTAAACATGCATAAATTCACACTGGGCATAGAAGAGGAATTTCAAATTTTGGAAGGTGATACCTTAAAACTCCGTTCTCAAATGTCAAAAATTTTAGAAGGTGGAAAAGTTTTATTAAAGGAACGCATCAAAGAAGAAATGCACCAGTCCGTTGTAGAAATGGGAACCAATGTTTGTGAAAACATTCAAGAAGCCAGAGATGAAGTTTCTTATTTACGCAAACAAATTATTGATTTAGCGGCACAGGAGGGTTTAAAGGTCGCAGCTGCTGGTACACATCCTTTTTCACATTGGAGCGAACAGTTAATTACTGACAATCCACGTTATGATGAGTTGATTGCCGAAATGAAAGATGTAGCCCGTTCCAATCTTATTTTCGGTATGCACGTGCATGTTGCCATACCCAATAGAGATGATGGTTTGCACATTATGAATGTAGCCCGTTATTTTTTACCACATTTATATGCACTTTCTACCAATTCCCCTTTTTGGGAAAGTAGGGAAACAGGGTTTAAATCGTTCCGTTCTAAAATATTCGATAAATTTCCAAGAACGGGAATTCCACCTTATTTTGCGAGTGTTGCGGAATATGATAAGTTCGTTGATATTTTGGTTAAAACCAAATGTATAGACAATGGCAAGAAAATTTGGTGGGATATTCGTTTGCATCCCTTCTACCCTACCGTAGAATTTAGGGTTTGTGATATGGTAATGACCGTTGACGAAGTAGTATGTATTGCCGCAATTATGCAATGTATAATAGCTAAATTAAGCAAATTACATTCAAAAAATCAAAGTTTTAGGTCTTACAGGCGTATTTTAATCAATGAGAACAAATGGCGTGCCGCACGTTGGGGGATAGAAGCCAAACTTATTGATTTTGGTAAAGAAGAGGAAGTTCCTTTTAATAGTTTGATTGAAGAATTATTGGAGTTTATTGATGATGTTGTTGATGAATTGGGATGTAGAACTGAAGTGAATTTTGTTTATCAAATGTTAGAGCAAGGTTCAGGTGCCGATAGACAACTTAAAGTATTTGAAGAAACAGGAGATTTAAAAGAAGTAGTTAAATACATTGTAGAGGAAACGGCAAAAGGTTTATAAAAAAGTTCCCCTCTTTAGAGGGGTTAGGGGTGTGTATTTTTCAATTGCACCTCAAAATTTTGAGAAGTCAAAATCATTATACGTAGCTGTTGAAAATTATTTAGATAAAGAAAAAGAATGTACAATACATATAAAATTGCTGTCTTAGATATGAATGCGGGTCAACCTAACGAGGGTATGCGTTGTATCAACATGTTGGTTGGTCAGTTTTTGGCCAAAGACGGTATTAAAGGAAATTACGATATTTTTGAGGTAAGGGTTAAAGGAGAAATTCCCAAGCTTGAAGATTATGATATTTTTGTTTCCTCAGGTGGTCCTGGTTCACCAAAATTATCAGGAGAAAAATGGGAAAAAGATTATTTACTTTTAATTGATACCATTTTAAGCCATAATTTATTCAATCATCATAAAAAACATCTTTTTTTAATCTGTCATTCATTTCAACTGGCATGTTTGCATTGGGATATTGCCAGGGTAACAAAAAGAAGGTCAACCTCTTTTGGTATTTTACCGATTCACAAAACCGAAAATGGTTTTTCCGAACCGCTATTTGAAGGTTTAGATGATCCTTTTTATGCCGTAGACTCAAGGGATTATCAAGTAGTTATGCCCAAGGAATGGAAATTGAGCAGTTTAGAAGGTAAAATTTTGTGTAGGGAGAAAATTAGACCGCACGTACCATTGGAAAGGGCCGTAATGGCAATACGGTTTACAAAAGAAATTTTCGGCACCCAATTTCATCCAGAAGCTGATGCCGAAGGAATGACACGTTATTTTCAACAGGAGGAAAAACGTAAAATTGTAATCAAAAAATATGGTAAAAAGAAATATTTAAGAATGATAGACCGACTGAATGATGAAGATAAAATTTTAAGAACCAACAGTATAATTATTCCACGTTTTTTAGAAATGGCGGCCGAAAATATTAAACAATCAAAATTAACATCTGTATGATACCCAACTTTCGTAACGCTTTTAATAGTAATTATAAGGAAGAATATTACGAAAAACTACAGCTAGATGTTGCAGATACTTTTGGAGAGGAATGTGCATTTCGCATTTCTGAAACTCCAGTATTTATTGATCGGGAGCTTAAAAGTAAAATCTTTGATGCCTGTAATGCTATTATAGACCAATTATGGGATATAGATTTTGACAAAGTAAGACAAAAATTTATTCCAAAAAGTATACAGTCGCCAACACCAATGGGGAAACCCCATTTTTTAGCAATTGATTTTGGACTCTGTGATGACGGAAACGGTGGTATTATACCTCAATTAATTGAATTACAGGCTTTCCCTACCCTATTCTTTTATCAACCTTTTTTGGGAAAAGCATTTTTAAGACATTATCCTAACATCCCCAAAGAGGGATTTCATTATTTTTTTAGTAACCTCAATGATAAAAGTTATTTAGAGGAAGTAAGAAAAGTCATTCTAGGAGATAAAAAAACTGAAAATGTTATTTTAATGGAACTTTATCCCGAAAAACAAAAAACTAGAATTGATTTTTGGGCAACCAAAAAAGCATTGGGTATTGAAGTAGTTTGTATGACTCAAGTTATTAAAGAAGGCAAAAAATTATTTTATATAAACAATGGTGAAAAAACACCAATTCATCGGATTTATAATCGCGTAATATTGGACGAACTGTTGCAAACAAAAAATTTAAAAACCGATTTAAATCTTAATGATGATGTAGATGTAGAATGGGTCACGCATCCTGATTGGTTCTTCATGATCTCTAAATGTATTATGCCATTGCTAAAGCATAAATATATTCCTAAATCGTATTATTTGAACGATTATCCTTCTGATTTAGAGTTGAGCAATTATGTACTAAAACCGCTGTTCTCTTTTGCGGGAAAAGGAATTAATTTGCATCCCACCCAAGAAACCTTAAATGAGATTAGAGATAAAGAGAATTATATACTTCAGCAAAAGGTTAATTATTCCCCTTTAGTTAAGACCAGTACCGAAAAAAATTCGAAGGTGGAATTGAGAATGTTATACATTTGGGATGAAGATACAGAAAAACTAAAACCCGTTATCAACCTCACCCGAATGAGTAAAGGCGAGCTTATTAACGTTTCGCATCTTACAAAAGATAGTTGGATAGGATCTTCCATTAGTTTTTTTGAAAAATAAAAAAAGCCAAAACAGGATAGCTGTAATGGCTCTTAATTCACTATAATAGTAATCTTTACAATTAGGCACTCTTATTTTTACCTAACATCAATAATTCGTTGACTACAATTTCTGTAATGTATTTTTTATTTCCGTCTTTATCTTCATAACTCCTTGAAGTCAATTTACCTTCAATAGCCACTTCGCTGCCTTTAACTAAATATTTTTCAATAATCTCGGCAGTTTTGTTCCATGCTACTAGATTGTGCCATTGTGTATCCGTAACTTTTTCTCCTTTAACATTCTTATAATGCTCGTTTGTGGCAATAGTAAAACTGGCTTTTTTCTTGCCCGAATCAAATGTCATGATTTCAGGATTGTTTCCTAAGTTTCCAATCAACTGTACTTTGTTCTTTAGTGCGTTCATAATAATAATTTTTAATGTGTTAAACAGTTAAGATTTATCCTCGGACTCGTTCCAAGGCTTTTTAAATTTTGTCAAAATATTGTTTTTTTGATTTTGACACTGCAAACATATAACCACTTGCAAATAGAAGTCGGTTGATAAACAGTTACTTTCGTTTGTAGTCGAATGTAGTCGTTTGTAATTGTTTTTAAAATTATCAAAAGGGCATCTATATACAAAGTGGGACAAGGGATAAGAGATATTTGAAATGAATTCATTTAAGATTTTTATTAAGATTAATTTTTTTTACAACTATTGCTATAGATTTGCTGATTTAAGGTGAATTGTCTCAAAACCTAACATTTCTATTAGAAGATATTTTATATATTGAGCTAATAATTATTTCATTTCGAATACTTTTTAAAGTTAATTATCCCGATTTTAGTAAAATAATTTAAAATATAAACAATATGCCTTTTTTAACACATAGTACTAAAGAACTGAACGTAGAATTATTTTTTGAGGATTATGGTCACGGACAACCAGTTATATTAATCCATGGTTGGCCACTTAGCCATCGTGCTTGGGAACAACAAGTATGGGCTATAGTTGAAGCTGGATACCGTTGTATTGCTTATGATAGAAGAGGTTTTGGAAATTCTTCTTCTCCGTGGGAGTCGTATGATTATTCTACACTTGCAAGCGATTTAAACGCTATTATAAAACAATTAGAATTGAAAGATGTGATATTGGTTGGATTTTCCATGGGTGGCGGCGAAGTTGTTCGCTATTGTACTGATTATGGAACCAAAAACTTGGACAAATTAGCCTTAGTTAGTTCTATTATTCCACTCGTGGCTAAAAAAGATGATAATCCTGATGGTGTTCCTAAAAAGGATTTAGAAGATATTATGGATGCTCTGGAAAATGATCGTGTTGGTTTTCTAAAAGAATTTCATAAAAACTTTTACAATTACGAAAATAATAAAGATAAAATCAGTGAATCACAATTACATTATGACTGGACCATTGCAAGTTATGCATCGCCAAATGCAACTATTAAAGCTGCAAAAGCTTGGGCTGAAACGGATTTCAGGTCTGAATTAAAAAACATAAATATACCTACCTTGATAGTTCATGGTGATGCAGATAATATTGTTCCAAAAGCCACATCGGCCGATCAAGCTGCTGAAGCTATTAAAGACAGCACTTATAAAATCATAAAAAATGGTCCTCATGGATTAAATATTACTCATAAAGAAGAACTCAATAAAATTTTATTGGATTTCTTTTAAAAAAAATTTTCTAATAATTAACTTTTATAAATATCCTTCGTTTTCTTTAAATGGAGGATATTTTGTTATTTTAAACAAATAAAAAATTAAATTTGTGATTCGTTTTATGTAAATCTTTTAAAAACATTTTGTCACCATCTAAATCTTTATCGGTATAATGTCAAACATTTCCTCGCAAGATTTAGGGAACAACCCCATAGGGAAATTACTTATTAGACAAGCAGTCCCCGCATCTATAGGTATTTTGGTAATGTCTCTCAATATTTTGATCGATACCATTTTTGTTGGAAATTGGATTGGTCCAACCGCCATTGCCGCAATTAATGTTGTCCTTCCAGTATCATTTTTTATTGCAGCACTCGGAATGTCAATTGGTATTGGGGGGTCTTCAATTATTTCAAGGGCTTTAGGGGCAAATAATCATGGTAAAGCCTTAAAAACCTTTGGAAATCAAATCACATTAACTATTTTAATAACGGTTATTTTTGTGTTCTTTGGTTTATTGTATATCAATAACATTATTCCGGCATTTGGAGGTAAAGGAGCTATTTTTCAACCTGCTAAAACATATTATAGAATTGTACTTTATGGTGTTCCCATTTTGGCACTTTGCATGATGGGTAATAACGTTATTAGAGCAGAAGGCAAACCTAAATTCGCCATGTATGCCATGTTATTCCCTTCCGTTGGTAATTTACTTTTAGATATACTTTTTATTAAAGTTTTTGATTGGGGCATGGCAGGTGCTGCTTGGGCTACTACTGGTTCTTATGTCTTGTGTTTTTTGTTTATTCTCTGGTTTTTCTTCTCCAAAAATTCAGAATTGAAAATTGATTTCAGGCACTTTGGTTTAAACAAACCTATTGTAAAAGAAATTGCTTCACTCGGTTTTGTAACTTTAGCGAGACAGGCAATTGTCAGTATTACCTATTTACTAATGAACAATATTTTGTTCGATCTCGGTGGAGAAACATCTGTAACAGCATATGCTATCGTTGCAAGAATGTTGATGTTTGCTTTATTTCCCGTTTACGGTATTACCCAAGGTTTTTTGCCCATAGCAGGTTACAATTATGGTGCTGAAAAATACGACCGTGTTAGAACTACAATAAATACTGCAATAAAGTATGCCGTCTTATTAGCTACGATTGTTTTTATATTTTTAATGCTTTTTCCAGAAACCATAACAAGGTTATTTACACAAGATGCTGAAGTTTTAAAAGAAACACCCTCAGCAATGCGTTGGGTGTTTGCTGCTACCCCAATAGTTGCTGTACAATTGATTGGTGCCGCATATTTTCAAGCGGTTGGTAAAGCAACTCCCGCCTTATTGTTAACTTTATTACGACAAGGTTTTTTCTTTATTCCTTTAATTTTTATACTACCAAATTTTTACGGAACACTTGGTGTTTGGTTGGCTTTTCCTATTTCTGATGTTTTGGCAACTATTGTTACTGCATATTTTTTAAATAGAGAAGTGAAAAGGAACTTGAAAGCCATTTAAATAGAATGATAAAGAGGTGAAAATATCTTGTTAAAAACATCAATTTAATTACTTATTAAATATTTAATTTTATCCCAATCACGATACTTAAAGTAGTTAATTTCGTAAATTTGCAATCTTAAATAGTTAACAAAACTTAATGAACAAAGCCATATATATTGCCACTACCGAAGCTAAAAGTGGTAAGTCCATCATCTCTATTGGATTAATGCAAATGTTATTGGGCAAAACCGCCAAAGTGGGTTATTTTAGACCGATAATAGATGATTACCCAACAGGGAAAAAAGATAACCATATCAGTACCTTGCTCAGTTATTTTGATCTTCAAATGGATTATGAAGAAGCATTTGCGTTTACACGTAGCGAAGTTGTTCGAATAAACAACCAAAATAAGAATGACCAAATTATCAATAAAATCATTAAAAAATACAAATCAATCGAAGACCGTTTTGATTTTATCTTGGTAGAAGGTACGGATTTTTCAGGTGAAGGTGCAATTATTGAATGGGATATTAACGTACTTGTGGCTAAAAATCTGGGAATTCCAACTATTTTAATTACAAGCGGTGTTGGAAAAACTTTGGATGAATTGATAAGCAATCTTTATATGGCGTATGATTCTTTTAAAGATCATGGTGCTGAAGTACTTATGGTAACCGCTAATAAGGTACAGCCCGAAAATGTAACATTGGTCAAAAACGAACTGCTTAAAAACTTACCTGAAAACGTACTTACAGGAGTAATTCCTAAAAATAGTACGCTAGGAAACCCTACTGTTAAAGAAATTATTGAAGAGTTAGATGGTAAAGTTTTATTTGGGGAAGCACACATTAACAATCAAGCTGGAGCATTTAGTGTTGGTGCCATGCAGTTGAGAAATTATCTTACCCACTTAAAAGAAAACAGTTTGGTAATTACCCCTGGTGATAGGGCAGATATAATTTTAGGGGCATTACAAGCAAATATCTCGGCCAACTATCCACCTATTTCTGGCGTAATTTTAACAGGGGGGTTATTACCAGAAGAACCCATAATTAAATTAATAGAAGGATTGTCGGAAATTATTCCTATAATTTCGGTTAAAGGCGGCACTTATTCAATTACTAATAGAATTGGGGCAATTCAACCTAAGATGTATGCAGAAAACATCAATAAAATAACAGCATCAATTCAAGAATTTGAAAAACATATCCCTGTAGATGCCTTGGCGGAAAGGTTAATAACGTTTAAAGCTGAAGGTATTACACCCAGAATGTTTCAATATAATTTATTAAAGAAAGCCATTTCAAATAAAAGACATATTGTCTTACCGGAAGGTACCGATGAGCGTGTATTACTCGCAACCAAACAATTAATGGACACCAACGCTGTACAGCTAACCCTATTAGGGAATAAAGTTGAGATTGAAAATAAATTGGCTCAGCTTGATGTTGACTTTGAACTAGATAAAATTTCAATAGTGAACCCAACAGAATCAGTTCACTTTGAGGATTATGCACATACATTGTACGAATTAAGAAAACATAAAAACGTAAATTTGGCCATGGCATATGATTTAATGGCTGATGTTTCTTATTACGGAACGATGATGGTGCATAAAGGCCATGCGGACGGAATGGTATCGGGGGCGGTACATACCACACAACATACCATTAGGCCCGCTCTGCAATTCATTAAAACCAAACCTGGTGTTTCTGTGGTTTCATCTGTATTTTTTATGTGCTTGGAAGACAGGGTAACGGTGTACGGAGATTGTGCCATAAACCCCAACCCTACTGCGGAGCAATTGGCTGCTATTGCCATTTCATCATCAGAAACCAGTTTGGCATTTGGTATTGAACCCAAAATTGCCATGTTATCATATTCTTCAGGGAGTTCTGGTGTAGGTGCAGATGTAGATCGTGTTAGAAAGGCAACGGATTTAGTTAAAGAAATGCGTCCAGAACTTAAAGTTGAAGGGCCTATTCAATACGACGCTGCAGTTGATATGAATGTTGCCAAAACTAAATTACCAAATTCCGAAGTGGCAGGGCAAGCAAGTGTGTTTATCTTTCCTGATTTGAATACTGGAAACAATACTTATAAAGCAGTACAACGTGAAACCAAGGCATTAGCCATTGGACCAGTTTTACAAGGATTGAACAAACCAGTAAACGATTTGAGTAGAGGTTGCACGGTTGACGATATTTATAATACGGTAATTATAACTGCTATTCAAGCACAGAATCTTTAGTTTAAATTATCTAAAAAACATCAAGAGATTTTTTTCACTCTTAATTATTAAAAAAAATGAAAATACTAATTATCAATTCCGGTAGTTCTTCCATCAAATTTCAATTGATAGCAATGCCCACAGAAAATGTGATTTGTCAAGGTATTGTGGAACGCATTGGAGCAAAAGATGCAATATTTCAATATAAAACGGAAACATCAGATTTACATGAAATTGATGAAATTACCTCTCATAAAATCGGTTTGCATAAAATTGCCGATTATTTGTTAGATACAAAAATTGGTGTTATAGAGGATACGGATGAAATTGATGTTATAGGACATAGAGTAGTTCATGGTGGCAATACTTTCTCTGATACTACTCTAATCACTACAGAGGTGAAAAGTAAAATAAAAGACTTAAATCCTTTGGCACCGCTTCACAATCCACACAATTTGGAGGGAATAATTCTTACTGAACAAATTTTCACAAATGCAAAGCAGGTTGCGGTATTTGATACCGCTTTCCATCAAACCATTCCAATAAAGGCTAAAAAATATGCCATTCCCAATACATTTTATGAGAATAACAACATTCAGTTGTATGGTTTCCATGGAACAAGTCATAAATTCGTAACGGAAAAAGCCATAGAACATCTACAAAAAAACGAATCGAGAATAATTACAATCCATTTAGGAAATGGATGTAGTATTACCGCCGTAAAAAATGGTAAAAGTATGGACCATAGTTTAGGTTTTGCACCTTCTAACGGGCTAATAATGGGTTCTAGAAGCGGTGACATTGATCATTCTATAATTTTCTACCTAGTAAATAAATTAGGTTATAATCTAAATGAAGTTAACAAATTACTTACCAAAGAAAGTGGTATGCTCGGCTTAACCGGTTATAGCGATTTAAGAGAGATTGAAGCACAGGCTGAAAACGGAAATACAACATGTATGTTGGCTTTAGAAATGAATGTTTACCGTATTAAAAAGTATATTGGTGCTTATATTGCTGTAATGAACGGTTTAGATGCCATCGTTTTTACCGCTGGAATCGGAGAAAATTCAAGCACATTAAGGAAAATGATCTGTAACGATATGGATTATTTAGGGATAAATTTAGATGATGCTAGAAATAGTATCAGGTCTAAAAAATTGAGACAAATCAATACTGAAAAATCACAAGTAAAAATTTTAGTAGTACCCACTAATGAGGAGATTGAAATAGCTAAACAGGCTTTTAAGCTCTGCAGCTAATTAAATTGCTCAGTTTTCTTAATTTTAACACAAAAGGAGAATAAGTCACCTTTTCTACAACAAAGGACTAAAAAGCCTGGCAAAACCTTCAAGAACTTTATTGTAAAATGGACGGGCTGAATGTTCTTCTAAAGTTAAAAGACTGCTTTTTTCACAATCTTTTAAAAAAGTTTCTGAAATTTCTTGAGCCACTTTTTCATCATAAATCAAAGCATTGGTTTCAAAATTTTGTTCAAAACTTCTATGGTCAAAATTACCAGAGCCTACGGATGCAATTTCAGTGTCTGTAATAATAATTTTACTATGTAAAAAATTGCTGCTTCTATAAATTTCCACACCAACTTTTAATAACTCATTAAAGTAGGACTGCATACTGTATTTTGCCAAATTGGAATCGGATTTTTTTGGAACCAATAATTTTATTTTAATTCCGCCCAAAGCCGCCATTTTAATTCCTTCCAACAACGGTCTGCTTGGCATAAAATAAGGATTGGCAATGTAAATACAATCATCAGCAACGTTTACTAATCCTAAATATTGGTGTAAAATAGTTGGATAATCCGAATCTGGTCCACTGGCAACAATTTGTACTATAGAGTTTCCCTTTTTTTCAATTTTGGTATGATATTTTTCTTCCAATAAACTTTCGTTGTTAGAAGCAAAATAAAAGTCTTTGATAAAAATGTTGTGCAAACTTTCAACGGCTGGTCCTTCAATACAAAGATGTTCATCATCCCAAACACCTAATTCGGACTGAGAACTAACATACTTATCGCTAATATTTACCCCACCCGTAAAACCTATATCACCGTCAATAACTATAATTTTTCTATGATTTCTAAAATTAATAGTAAAAATTATAGAACCAAATTTAAGAGGCATTACAGGAAATATTTCTACACCTAACGCCTTAAATTTTTTAATTGATTTTTTTTTCAGCTCAAAACTTCCTATAGCGTCGTAAATCATTCTAATCTCAACACCTTCCTCAATTTTCTTCTTAAAAATTTGATATATTTTTTCTAAAATTTCACCATCTTCAAATATGTAAAATTGAATATGGATAAATTTTTTGGCATTTTCCAATTTTTCAAAAATAGTTTTGTAAGCATCTGCCCCGTTGCTTAAAACGGTAACCTTATTACCTTCAATAGCCGGAAAATTAGAACTCTTTTCAAGTAGTGAGGCAAGCTTTGTCTTTTTAGAAGATTTGAATAAAACTTTATTTTTAGAAGTATTGTGCTTAAGGTGTTTTTGATCGTATAATCTTCTCTCAGCAGTCCGTTTTAATGTAAAAATCTTAAATTCCCTTCTATTTACACCAAATAACAAATAGGATATTACACCTGCATAGGGTACAAATATTACAACTAATATCCAACCCAAAGATCTAGATGGATTAGATCCATATAAAATTATGCTACCTATGGCAATAAAAGCGGTAACAATGTAAATTATAAAAAAGGCTGTTAACATTGGTTGTTAGTTGTTCAAAATTTAAATATACTATAGTTTTTGGTTAATTATCCTTTTCAAACTCATCAATATTATATTTATTGGAAAATTGACTTTTAGGTACCTTCTTAAAAAATTCTGCCAGTTCACCGTCACTTGCCGGACCATAACCCGCCAATACCGTACCTTTGGAGCTACCATTGTCAGTTTCAATTACATACAGAATTGACATATCCGAAGGGTTGCTCATTCCTTCAAATCTATGTTCCGCAACAATAAAAACATCGTCAGGCTGAAATTTTCTTTTTGTTTTTAAGTCAATTAAATTTCCGTTTCGCACTTGATAATCAGCTGTATATCCTTTTTCCTGATATTGATCTATATAATCTCTTTCGTTTTTTTCCATGGTAAATCAGATTAAAATTAAAAGAGAATCTCCTATTTTTTAAATTGAAGATTCTCGGGTGAATTGATTTTTTTTTATGAACTAATAACTTAATTAAATTCAAGTTCAAAATAATTTTTTTACTTCAAATCTTCTAAAGACTTAATGGTTGAAAGGTTTCTTTCAATTTTATTTTTTTGCTTTAAAAGCAACATCTTTGTTGTTGGCGGCAAACTCGTTTCAGCTAAAACGTCTTCATATTCTTCTACTGAGGCCTTTTCGCCTTTAATAGCTTCTTCCAACATAGAATCGTCATTGTCCGATGAAAATAGTGATTTTACGTCCATCCAAGCCCTGTGTGCTGTTCCGGTCGCAGAGCCACTAGTATCGAATTTCTGTCCATAAGATGCAATTTCCGATTTCAGTTCGCTTTTAAAGTTACCACGTTCTTGTGCTCTATTTTTAAAATACGACTTTAAGGCCTCGTTCTTTGCATTATCAGCTGCTTTCTTAAATCCTTTTTCGGCATCGTAATTTTTTTCAAGAATATCATTTAATTTGTCTCCAACTATTTCTCTGTATTTTGTCATAATCTTTAGTTTTAAATGAGCTGTAAATTATTTTACGACGTTTTACGGCATACCGTCAAAATTATTCAATTATAATTTTTTTCTTGTTATTTCTAAGTTCGAAGGCTCTGAAATATTGCCTTCTTTTTCCGCCGTAATAAAGATTTCTTTTACACTAAAGGGAGTAATTGTTTCCAACTCCACTTTTTTCGCATTTTTATTGCTTAAGAGCCCTAAATTTTTTACGCCATTATCTTCTGTAACTCCCCATACTACGTAATAATCTCTTGGCGGATCTAGCCTATCTGGGCTTGCCAAATTTTCGGCCGTAACCTTAATAGTATAATTATTATTGCTGTCCTGTTTCTTCGTTGCAGAAATTTCTGCAGCTGGCACCAAATCGGATATTGGAAACTTCACTGTGGTAGCACAAGATGCAAATAATAAGGAAAGAACTACAATTTTAATTGTTTTTAGATTCATCATTTTAATTGTTTAAGTTATTTGATTTAGGTGTAATGATAAGTATTATAAACCTTTAATATTGATTCATACGCAATTAAAACTAACGCTATCAATTAATCGAAACTATTCAACGGTAGATAACTCTTTATCTCCGAATTTTAAGTTAGGAATATCCAATGTTCTTATTGGAAAAGGAATATTGATATTATTTTTATCAAATTCTTTCTTCAGCAACATGATTGCTTCTGTTTTAGATTTGGCAACTTCCAAACCTGATGTAGAATTGATCCAGTATCTTAACTCAAAATTTATAGAGCTGTCACCAAATTCCCTATACAAAAAGATTACGTCATCTTCAGACTCTACAGAATCAAAATGATTGGCAATTGCTTTTACAGCAAGGTTTTTAACAAATTCAAGATCAGATTCATATCCAACACCACATTCAAGAATTACACGGGATTGTTCGGTTCTAGAATAGTTTTTAATTGGATTTTCCACCACTTGCTTATTAGGAATGTAAACCAAGTTGTTATCCACTTGTTTTAAAGTAACGGCTCTTAAATCTATATCTACTATTTCGCCCTCATAATCGTTGCTCTTTATCCAGTCGCCGAGTTTTACAAATTTTATATAAGACAATATAATACCCGAATAGGTGTTTGCCATGGCTCCTTGTAATGCCAGACCAACAGCCAAACCTGCAACGCCGGCACCTGCCAATAAGGTATTCAAAGTTTTACTTAAATCTAAAATACCAAGAATTAAAAATAGCCCAATTAAAATGGTCAATACCGCCATTAGTTTGGCAATAACGTTTTTCATGGATTTTTGCATCTTTCCCTTATCCAAAAATTTAAGGGTTAGCCTGTTTATGTATTTTGATATAAAAATTACAACTATAAAAACTATAATCGCAATTATCAGATTTGGTAAGTTAATAATTATGGCATCTAGCCAAGAGGTTAATTTTTCAGTCATTTTAGACCATGCTTCTAAAAATTGATTTTTCATTTATTTTCTGTTTTTTATTTTTTGTTTTAGTTAATCTGTCGTTATTATAATACTAAAACAGTTTAATCCTGTGCTTTTTTGCTAAAATTATTGACTTAATTAGGTTAGCTTTTTATTGAAAAAAAAAGCTGCTCAAATTTTTAAAATCCAAGCAGCCTAAACCAACTAACCAAACTTTTTTTTATCTTTTAAATAATTTTTTTAACAAAAAGAATATTCCAAATTTTTTAATACCACCCAATATTGGCGACATAATACCACTCGGGGTTAAACTATCTTGAACTTCATTGCCAGACTGTTTTATTTCTTCCCAAGCAATTTTACGCTCAAGATTAAGCCTTTTAAGTTCATAGTCTATTTCGTCAAATGAATTATATATTCTCATTGTTTTCTTATTTTAATCGAAAAACGATTTTGAAAATTTTCTAATTAATGTTTTATCAATGCTCTTTCTCAATGAGAAAGCTATAAGTGCAAATAGTACAAGTATTAGCCCTACAATTAATATTCCTAGTGGAATACTTTCTAATAATTTACCTAAAGCAATTGCACCTGCTATGGCGAAAAAAATCAATCCTAAAAAAATAAACCCTCCAATTATGGCTATTTTAACTAATGCACTGAGCGATAGCGATAACTGCTGAAATATTTTAAGCTTAAAATACTCTTCACTACGCCTAATATAATTTTCGCCAGATTTTACCGCATTGGTAGTTGATTCATTTATGGATTCAAAAATATTCATTATGCTTTCTGATATTTTTTATTCTGTTTTTTTAAATCGGCTAATTTTTTTTCTAATGTATTAATTACATCTTCGGCTTTGTAGCTGGCATTAGTAACAATAGATTCCACTTGGTCATCTAACGTTGCTTTTTTTTCTTTTGCCGTTTGCATAACAGTATCTTTAATCTCAGATGCTTTTTCAACTATGGTATCTTTATAATCTACTGCACCATCAGCAATTTTCTGTCTGGTTTTACTTCCTTTATCGGGTGCATAAAGTATACCAATAGCTGCCCCTGCAATTGCTCCTGTCAATATTCCTAATAATGTATTTGATGTATTGCTCATTATTTTATGTTTTTAAGGTTAATAAATTTAAAGTTGTAGTAAATAGCTCTTATTTACTAACAACACAAAAGTCTTAAATATAACTTGAAGAGATTAACTCATTAAATGAAAAGATTGACGTAAAAGAGATTAGGGTACAGAATCGCAGTACCTGAACAAACCTATCAGTATTTGAATTTGTTCTTTTGAGTTTTGATTTTTATTCGGGATATTCTATCCGTAAGTGATAAATATTGTTCAGTTTCTTTTTAATTACCTTTTTTATTATTTGTATTTCCTTGAAGGTAATATCAGCATTCATAAATTGTCCATTTGCCATTTGACTCGCTACGATTTTTTCAATAAGCTCATCGATTAATTGAGCTGTGGGTTCTTTGAGGCTTTTTGATGCGGCTTCTGCAGCATCGCACATCATTAAAATTGCAGTTTCTTTTGAAAAAGGTATTGGACCACCATAAGAAAAATCTTCAATATTCAAATCTTCTGGATTCTCTTTTTCTTGTTGTTTATAGAAATAATACACCAGCGATGTTCCATGATGGGTTCGGATAAAATCTATGATCCTATCGGGCAACCTGTGCTTTTTTGCTATTTCAATGCCATCTATAACATGATTAATTATTATTTCCGCACTATCTTTAGGAGTTAGTTCGTTGTGCGGGTTTACACTTGTGGTTTGGTTTTCGGTAAAATATTTGGGATTCAGCATTTTACCAATATCATGGTACAAAGCACCTGTTCTGACCAACATAGCATTTGCACCAATTTCATTTGCCGAGGCTTCCGCCAAGTTGGCAACCTGCATAGAATGTTGAAAGGTCCCTGGAGCTTTTTCTGCCAATTCTCTCAATAATTTGGAATTTGTATTCGACATTTCCAATAAAGAGACATCTGAAACCAAGCCAAAAGTTTTTTCATAAACCAAAATTAGAAATAAGGACAAGAACGACAATACACCGTTTAAAGCGAACAGTATGAAGTATTGCCAATTTATCTTTAACATATTGCCTTCTTGTATAATGGAAAAAGCAAAATAGGCTACCATATATACCAATGTAATCTGACTGATGGATATAAATAAATTAGCCCTTCTGTGCAACTCGGAAACCGTTAAAATGGTAATTATACCCGCAATTATCTGTAAAAAAATAAACTCAAAACTATTAGGAACTATAAAACCTAGCAATAAAACAGTTAACACATGGGTAAACAGTCCCAAACGTGCATCAAAAAATGCTTTGATAATTATGGGTAAAATTGGCAAGGGCACAACGTACAAGTAATCTACCCTATACTTTACAACCAAGGTCACTATTAATACCATTAAAAAAATATTAAAGAATATAAAGGTAACTTTTGTATTATTCTCAAAAATAAAGGGTCTGTACTTTTGTAGGAACAGTAATAACATTAATAGATTTAGAGCTACCAACAATACATAGCCGAACACTATCCAGTTATAATTGGATTGGTTCCAAACTTGCGATAAATATTCTTTCTCCAAAGAATTTAGTATACGTAATTTTTTACCTTCAACAACATCGCCCTTAGAAATAATCCTCTCATTTTCAGTAACTAAACCTTCAGTATATGATATTTTATTTAATTGATCCTGTAAAATTTTATCCGTTAATTCTTCGTCATAAAAAATGTTGGGTTCAAGTATTTTTAATACAACAGGGGTTAAATAGGCCTCTAAAGATTCATATCTGGACCTATTAAAATGATTTTTTATTAAGGTATCAACCTCATTTGAAGTTAGAAAATGATCAAAGACGATATCCGAAATAGTATTTCCCTTTCTTAAAGCTACAAGTTGCTTGTCTTCTACTCTATTAACGTCATTTTGATTGATATAACCTTCTTTGTAAATATCATCAATTAGACCGTTTAAAAAATTAACAATACGTTTTGCATTGTAATTATCAAGAATAGAATCCTGAGCATTTTTAGAAATATTTTTTTCTAATTCACTTTTTACTTTTGTTATAACATCCTCTTTATAAGAAAAATAAAGTTTTTTATTTGAAGTAATGGTTCTTTTCTCTTCTTCAATCTTTTGCTCAGATTTATGTATGGCAAAGTCAAAAGGAGCATATAAGTTATCGTATTGCCATGGTTTGCCATTATGGAATTCATATTTAAAATGACCACCTTTGGGAAACATATAAACAATAGCCAATGTGGTTACGGCGAAGAGTGCTATTTTATATACTAAGGCATGATTTTGATATAGTTTATTTAAAAAATCTCTGAAGTTGAATTTTTTCATTTGTTTGACTGATACAAAGTACCTTATATATTTAATAATAACTGTAAAAATAACTAAATTCGCAGAATCAATACCTTCTTGCGAAGTTTAGTATGAAAAAACTTTAACCAATTAAAAGGTAAACAATTAATAAACATATACTTAAACCTATATAAAATTATGAAAGAAGTTGTAATTGTTTCTGCGGTAAGAACTCCAATTGGGAGTTTTTTAGGAAGTTTATCAAGTATTTCTGCAACAAAATTGGGTGCTGCTGCCATTAAAGGTGCTCTTGAAAAGATAAATTTAAAAGCAGATAAAGTGGATGAAGTTTTAATGGGTTCAGTATTGCAGGCCAATTTAGGTCAAGCCCCAGCAAAACAAGCGGCTCTATACGCCGGAATACCTGATACTGTACCTTGTACAACTGTAAACAAAGTTTGTGCTTCGGGCATGAAAGCCATTATGCAAGCAGCTCAAGCTATTCAATTGGGTGACGCTGAAATAGTAGTAGCTGGTGGTATGGAAAACATGTCTATGGTACCGCATTATCTTAACGGAAGGGTTGGAAAAAAAATGGGATTGATCGGTATGGAAGATGGACTTTTAAAAGATGGTCTGACCAATGTCTATGATGGTAAACACATGGGAACATGTGGTGATCTATGTGCAGTAGAGCATAAATTTTCTAGAGAAGACCAAGATAATTTTGCCATAACTTCTTACAAGAGATCGGCTAAAGCATGGGAACAAGGTAAATTTAAAGATGAAATTATTGCCGTTGAAGTACCACAGCGTAAAGGAGATCCATTGGTTATTGATGAAGATGAAGAATACAAGAACGTAATGATGGAAAAAATACCAAATCTTAGACCCGTTTTCAGTAAAGAAGGTACGGTTACGGCTGCAAACGCTTCTACATTAAATGATGGTGCAGCTGCTTTGATTTTAATGAGCAAAGAAAAAGCTGGCGAATTAAATTTAACACCTTTGGCAACCATAAAGGGGTATGCAGATGCTTCTGTTGAGCCAGAATGGTTTACCATTGCCCCTGCAAAAGCCTTACCCAAAGCAATTTCCAAAGCAAATACTACGCTTGACAGTATAGATTATTTTGAATTTAACGAGGCTTTTTCCGTAGTTGGTTTGGCAAACACAAAAATATTGGGTTTAGATGCTGATAAAGTCAATGTAAATGGCGGAGCGGTTTCTCTAGGCCATCCTTTAGGCTGTTCTGGAGCTAGGATTGTAGTAACCCTTATAAACGTATTAAAACAAAACAATGGCAAATTAGGAGCTGCCGCTATCTGCAATGGAGGTGGTGGTGCAAGTGCCATTGTAATTGAAAACAACTAAGCGTTTTTTAATGAAGTACGGTATTTGTAACTTAAGTACTATTCCACTTCGTGTGATTTCAGATCACACTAGCGAGATGATTTCTCAACTTCTTTTTGGAGATCATTATAAAGTACTACAAGAAAACAAAGAATGGTTAAGAATTCGTTTGGAATTCGATAACTGTGAAGGTTGGATTGAAAATAAACAGCATACCGAAATTTCTAAGGATTATTTTGATGATTTAAATAATTCGGATACTGTTATTACAACTGAATTGGTCGATTTTATTGAGGATGAAAAACACGAACTAACTTCCGTACTCTTAGGTTCTAGACTACCTTTTTATGGCGAAAAGTCTTTTAATCTAAACGATGAAAAATATACATTTGAGGGACGTGTATCATTTAAAAAGCAATCAAAACAATCTATAGTAAATTCGGTATTTTTATATACAAACGCACCTTTTTTATGGGGAGGAAAAACACCTTTTGGCATAGATAGTTCTGGGTTTACACAAATGGTTTATAAGTTGAACGGTTATTCTTTACTCAGAAAAGCCTCAGAACAAGCCACACAGGGCGAAGTATTAAGTTTTATAGAAGAGTCTGAACCTGGAGATCTCGCTTTTTTCGATGATAATGAAGGTGAAATAATTCATGTGGGTATCATTTTAGCCAATCATCACATTATCCACTGTAGCGGCAAGGTAAGGATTGACATGCTTGACCATAGTGGAATTTATAATAAAGACCTTAGAAAACACACCCATAAATTAAGGGTGATTAAGAAGATTTTTTAGTAGGGTTTCAACTACTTGATATCCCACAAAAGCCCCCTCAAGGGACAATTAGTCCAAACCAAATTACTCTTAGGGTTATAAATTTGTTATATAATTTCGGCCAATGTAATAAATCCCAAAAAAAAATGCCCTCTGTTTGCAAAGGGCATTTTTAAAATTGTAAATCTTTCCTAATTATTTAGAAGCATCCCAAAGGGCTTTCATTTCCTTGTATTTATCATCCATTTCTAGGTTTTCGTACATACTCATCAGAGTTCTAACTACATCAAGATTGTCTTTCTTAATACTATGTGCTTTTTCAAAGTATGGCAATGCTTGTTTGTACAAGTCCATTTGCTTTGCCTTAATTTCATCGTATTTTTTAAAGTTACTCAGGTTTTTGTTCATTTCTTCAACAAGCTCTTTGTCTTTTTCCAATACTAAAGCTCCCATGTTCAAATGAGCATCAGCATAATTAGGGTCCAGCTCAATAGCTTTTTCATAATTAGCTTTAGCCTCTTCCAATCTACCTTGTTCTTGATTGATAACGCCTATATTAAAATGCAAACTTGGGTTTGTTGGGTCCTGCTGAATAGCTTCTTTCATTAAAGCGGCAAACTCATCTTTATTACCTAAATTTAATTGAATATTCGCTTCTGTAAAAATCAAATCCGCATCATCTGGATTTGCTTTTCTTGCCTCTTTTACGGCATCAATTGCATTTTCCGTCTCTCCTTTTTCCACTAAAATAAGTGCAATATTTTTGATAACATCCGCTCTTTTAGATTCTGATGTTTCTGACTTTGCATCTTTATACTTACCAGTTTTAACCATCAAATCCATTTGAGATTTAGAACTAAAATTTTCTGTCTCATTGGTTTCTGTATTTATAGCTGAGTACGTAGTTGCAATTCCTGTATAACCTAAATCTTTTAAAGCATTGAAATACTCTAAAGAAGTATCAAAATCTTTATCTAAATAAGCAGCTGTAGCGGCATATTCTAAAAACACGGTATCTTTTTTACTCAAATTATATGTTTGATATAACGTTTTCTTTGCAGAAGCATAATCTTTATCTTGATACTCTTTAATACCCTTATTAGAGACATCCGCAACTAAAGCATTTAACATTGGTTGGGCTTCTTCGGTATATTTTTGCTTACCGATTTCTTTTTCAAAACTGATTAAATCCTGAAATGATTTTGCTGCCACATCATAGGCATCGGCTGCCATAGCAGGTTGTTTTTTGCCGATGTTATAATACGTTTGGGCCTTTAAAAAATAAAATTTGGCTTTTAATTTTTCATCGGCATTAGCTATTAATCCTTCTGCTTTATCAACAGAGGCTTTTGCAGCTGACCATTCTTCTTTTTTTATTGCTTTTTCAGCGTCTTTTAATTCATCTTTTTGTGCGAACGATGACAATCCTATAAAAATTGCCAGCACTAATAATACTAGTTTTTTCATTTTTGCTTAAAATTTAGTGTTCATTTTTGTTTGTTATTCTTCTTGATCACTTATTTGATCGGTTTGGTTATTTTCAATATCCGTGCCAAGTTCTTGTATTTCGTCTTCATCATCCTCTTCTCGTACTACCTTTGCTACGGCTGCAATAGAATCATCACCTTTAATGTTAATCAATTTTACACCTTGGGTTGCCCTTCCCATAACACGTAAATCGGACACTGCCATTCTAATTGTGATTCCAGATTTGTTAATAATCATAAGGTCATCTTCGTCCGTAACATTTTTTATGGCTACTAATTTACCTGTTTTTTCCGTAACATTAATGGTTTTTACACCTTTTCCGCCCCTATTGGTTATTCTGTAATCCTCTAGGCTTGAACGCTTACCGTATCCTTTTTCAGAAACTACCAGCACATCGCTTTCCATATCGTTAAGCGAAATCATACCAATTACTTCGTCTTTATCGTCTTTTAAACGAATTCCTCTAACACCAGAAGCATTTCGGCCCATTGGTCTCGTTTTACTTTCTTCAAAACGAATAGCCTTACCAGATTTCACGGCAATCATAATCTGACTGTTACCGTCCGTTAGTTTAGCCTCTAGCAGTTCGTCACCATCTTTAATGGTTATGGCATTAATTCCATTTGATCTGGGTCTAGAATATTGCTCTAAAGATGTTTTTTTAGTCTGACCATTTTTGGTCACCATTATAATATAGTTATTATTTACATACTCTTCATCTTTTAGATCTTGTGTGCAAATAAATGCTTTTACAGTATCATCTGGTTCAATATTAACCAGATTTTGAATAGCCCTACCTTTAGAAGTTTTACTACCCTCTGGAATTTCATAAACCCGCATCCAGAATACTTTACCTTTCTGTGTAAAGAATAGCATATATTGATGATTGGTAGCCACAAACAGATGTTCTAAGAAATCTTCATTACGCGTTGCCACACCTTTTTGTCCTCGTCCGCCCCTGTTCTGAACCTTATATTCATCTAAGTTGGTACGTTTAACATAACCAGCATTTGAAATTGTTACAACCACTTGAGAGTCAGGTATCATATCTTCAATACTTACATCACCGCCAGCATATTCAATTATCGAGCGACGCTCATCACCATATTTATCTCTAATTTCAATTAATTCATCCTTAATGATGGTCATTCTACGCGACTCATTGGCTAAAATATCCTTTAAATCTTCTATCAACTTCATAATCTCCTCATATTCACCTCTTAACTTATCTTGCTCTAATCCAGTAAGCTGACGCAATCTCATTTCAACAATTGCTTTAGCTTGTATCTCGGAGAGTTCAAATCTCTTTATTAAATTCTCCCTGGCCTCTTCTGCATTTTTGGAAGCTCTTATAATTTTGATAACTTCATCAATATTATCAGATGCAATTATCAATCCCTCAAGAATATGGGCTCTGGCTTCTGCTTTGTCTAGTTCGTATTTTGTTCTTCGGGTTACTACATCGTGTCTGTGGTTTACGAAATGCTTAATCAAATCCTTTAGATTCAACATTTCAGGTCGTCCGTTGACCAATGCAATATTATTTACACTAAAAGAAGTTTGGAGAGCTGTATATTTATATAATTTATTAAGAACAATGTTTGGAATAGCATCTCTTTTCAGTACATAGACCAAACGACGTCCTTTTCTACTGGTTTCATCACGCACGGAAGCAATCCCGTCAATTTTTTTATCATTGACCAATTCGGCCGTTTTTTTCATTAATTCAGCACCATTAACCTGATAAGGTAATTCCGTTACTATGATACATTCCCTACCATTTACCTCTTCAAAAACAGTTTTGGCACGCATTACAATTCTACCGCGACCAGTATGGAAGGCATCTTTTACACCATCGTAACCATAAATTGTTCCTCCCGTAGGAAAATCTGGTGCTTTAATATGTTGCATCAAACCATCAATGTCAATTTCATTATCATCAATATAAGCAACCGTTCCATTAATTACTTCAGTTAAGTTGTGCGGAGCCATATTTGTGGCCATTCCCACGGCAATACCCGAAGCACCATTTACCAATAAACTGGGGATTCTAGTTGGCAAAACCGTTGGTTCTTGCAACGTATCATCAAAATTTAAACGATGATCTACAGTATCCTTATCAATATCAGACAACATTTCTTCTGATATTTTGTGCATTCTAACCTCTGTATAACGCATAGCGGCAGGACTATCACCATCGGCGGAACCGAAGTTACCCTGTCCATCTACCATCTGATAACGCATGCTCCAATCTTGTGCCATACGTACCATGGCATCATATACCGAAGTATCACCATGCGGGTGGTATTTACCTAATACTTCACCAACAACCCTAGCGGATTTTTTATGAGCTCCCATTGCTTTAATTCCCAATTCGTGCATACCGTACAACACCCTTCTGTGCACTGGTTTTAAACCATCTCGTACATCTGGCAATGCCCTAGACACAATCACTGACATTGAATAATCAATGTAAGATGACTTCATTTCATCTTCAATATTAATAGGAATTAATTTTTCACCTTCTTCCATAAAGTTTCTCTATTTTTTGTTTTAAAATTAAGAGAGCAATATACAACAAATCTGTTTTTTTAAAGTTATATAAAAATGTATTTATTATCATTTTTTATTAACAATTAGCACCAGTAAACATCCTGTTTTTCATAAATTTACTGAATAGCCAAAAGTTCGGTATAACTTTTGTAATAGTTATTAAAAAAAATCGAGTAATTTTACCATATAAATTTTAGAAAATGGACGATAATTTTTCACCTAAAGTTAAAGATGTAATAGCGTACAGCAAAGAAGAAGCGTTACGGCTAGGGCATGATTTTATTGGTACGGAACATTTAATGCTGGGCTTATTACGTAAAGCTAATGGTGATGCTATTGATATTTTAAATGCATTGGACATTGATTTGGTAATGCTACGCAAAAAAATTGAAAGCTTGAGTCCTGCCAATACTGACAATACGTCGGGTAATGACAAAAAGAGTCTGCATTTGACAAAACAAGCGGAAAAAGCATTAAAAACTACCTTTTTAGAAGCTAAGTTATTTAAGAGCAATGCGGTCAGTACCGCACATTTGTTATTGTGCGTATTGCGTAATGAAAATGACCCCACAACCAAATTGTTGAACAAATTTGATATTGATTATAACGAAGTAAAAACATTGTTTACACAATTATTTACGGATGATATAGATATTACGGATACTCCAACAGCCGAAAGCGATAAGGGGGACGATTTTGAGGAGCCAAAACAAAACCCATTTGGCAGCTCTGGTGCTAAGCCCACTAAATCTAATGCAAAATCTAAAACCCCAGTGTTGGATAATTTTGGTAGAGATCTTACTGCTATGGCAGAAGAAGGTAAACTAGATCCAGTTGTTGGGCGTAAAAAGGAAATTGAGCGTATATCGCAAATACTGAGCCGTCGAAAAAAGAACAATCCAATTTTAATTGGTGAACCTGGTGTTGGTAAATCGGCCATAGCAGAAGGTTTGGCATTGCGGATTATTCAACGAAAAGTATCTCGTATTCTATTTAACAAACGTATTGTTTCGTTAGACTTGGCAAGTTTAGTTGCGGGAACAAAATACCGCGGTCAATTTGAAGAACGTATGAAAGCCCTAATGAACGAATTGGAGAAGAATGACGACATTATTTTGTTTATTGATGAAATCCATACCATTGTTGGTGCGGGTGGTGCTACAGGCTCATTAGACGCCTCAAATATGTTCAAACCGGCATTGGCCAGGGGTGAAATACAATGTATTGGTGCTACTACTTTGGATGAATTTAGACAAAATATTGAAAAGGATGGTGCATTAGAACGTAGATTTCAAAAAGTAATGGTAGAACCAACTTCAGTTGAAGAAACCATTCAGATTTTGAACAATATTAAAGACAAATACGAAAATCATCACAATGTTGTTTTTACTGACGATGCAATTGAAGCTTGTGTAAAATTAACCAATAGGTATATGACGGACAGGTTTTTGCCAGACAAAGCTATAGATGCATTGGATGAAGCAGGATCTAGAATTCATATCACCAACATTGTAGTTCCAAAACAAGTACTTGAACTGGAAAAACAACTGGAAGATGTTAGAGAGCTGAAAAACAACGTAGTAAAAAGTCAAAAATATGAGGAAGCAGCTCGTTTACGAGATGATGAAAAAAGAATAGAAAAAGAATTGGAAATTGCCCAAAAAGAATGGGAAGACCAATCTAAATTGCATAAAGAAACCGTAACTGAAGATAACGTTGCCGAAGTTGTTTCTATGATGACCGGTATTCCAGTAAACAGAATTGCGGAAGCAGAAAGTGCAAGATTGGCAGATTTGCCCAATTTAATTAAAGGTAAAGTAATTGGACAAGATGAGGCGGTAAGCAAAGTTGTAAAAGCTATTCAGCGTAATCGTGTGGGATTAAAAGATCCCAACAAACCTATTGGGTCGTTTATATTTTTAGGTCAAACTGGTGTAGGTAAAACACAATTAGCGAAAGTATTAGCAAGGGAATTGTTTGACTCACCCGACGCCTTAGTGCGTATCGATATGAGTGAATATATGGAAAAATTTGCCATTTCACGCTTAATTGGAGCACCTCCAGGATATGTTGGTTATGAAGAAGGTGGACAATTGACCGAAAAAATACGCCGTAAACCTTACGCTGTAGTATTGTTGGATGAGATTGAAAAAGCCCATCCTGATGTGTTCAATATGCTACTACAAGTTTTAGACGATGGTTATATTACGGATAGTTTAGGTAGAAAAATTGACTTTAGACATACCATAATTATAATGACTTCTAATATTGGTGCAAGACAATTAAAAGACTTTGGTGCAGGGGTAGGTTTTGGTACCGCTTCTAAAAAAGAACAAGCGGATGCCAATGCAAAAGGTGTGATAGAAAATGCGTTAAAGAAAAGTTTTGCACCTGAATTCTTAAACAGGATTGATGATGTAATCGTCTTTAATCCATTGGAAAAAGAGGATATCCATGCCATTATTGACATTGAACTGGAAAAACTATTAGAGCGTATTGATGGTTTAGGTTACAAACTGACCTTAAGCGATAAAGCCAAAGATTATATAGCCGATAAAGGTTTTGACAAACAATACGGTGCTAGACCATTAAAACGTGCTATACAAAAGTATATTGAAGATGCCTTGGCAGAAGAAATTGTCAATTCTAAGCTAAAAGAAAATGATACCATTTTTATGGATTTAAATGAGGACAAACAAGAGCTTACGATTAAAATTAAAAAGGCGAAAAAGTCAATTGAAGAAAGTAAAGAAGAGTAAAGCGTTTCAATAAAAAATAGTTAAAAAAGTTGCCATTATATGGCAACTTTTTTTGTTTGTTCTTTTTATAAACTTCTAATAGCATAATTATATTTTAAAAAATAATTACATTTACAACCATAAGCAATATAAACGCAATAGAACTGCTTTTATACAATTGTTGTGGTGCATTAAAAAATGACGGAAACCGAAGAAAAATATTTGCCGACTGAAATCTTACAAAGAGCAATTGTAAGTGGAAAGGAATATGGCTGGAAAAGGACTGACTTTACAAGAGTAGTTGAGAAAGCCATTGATGTCGGACTTGGAATAATAGGTGGACAAGTTCAATTCAAATTACCAGACGGAACTTGTGAACTTTATTGGCACAAATACGACACGACAGACAGGAAATCAGGGGAAAATTGGAAGGAATATTGTCAACGGACAAAAGAAGAATGTTTAAGTCAATTTGGAAATATTCCAACTGACCTTGAATTGATTGAAGAAGGAATTAAAAGCTTCGATTTTTTAAAAGAGAAAAGTAAAACTAACCTACAAATTGGAGACTACTTGATTTTCATTTTGTATTTCAATGCTTCAGAAACATTTTTGAAATGACGGAATTTAAAGAAAATAATCTAACAACAGAAGATGCTTTTTGGGTAATGTGGTACTTCCTGCAAGAGCACTATGAACTTTCAAATAACACATTTGACATTAGCGACATTTTAAGTGCTACTGAACCTATGGATTGGGACGGAAGTGGTAGAAAGCGTCCAGCCGATAATGGAATGATTGATTTTTGGAATGAAGCCTTGGAGAAATACAGAAAACAAGGAAAACCAGAATGGAAAAAATTAAAAAAATAAAAACGACACCACAACAATGTATAAAAATAATAGCCAGTTTAGTAGTAAATTCAAGGGTTGTAGACCGCTTCAACTTTTGTGTAACTTGACAGGAATGAAGCCCACAATCGGCTACTATTTTTATACGAACCGTTGGAATTCATTATTCATAACTTATTTATTGTTTTTTATAGGTATTCATCAATTCGATCCCCTCGGGTCAGCTATTGCTAACTAAAGTGAATTTTAATTGTTAACTTTTTTTACCCAAACAACTCCTCACTATCCACACTTAAATTCTGAATAAAAGCAATGCTCTTAACAATTGGATTATGCAACACTTTATCTTCTGTTATAAAGGGAACATCCTTTTTAAACATACTTAAAAAAGATACTAAAAACTCAGAAGTTTTTAAGGGTCTTCTAAATTCAATAGCTTGTGAGGCATTTAGTAATTCAATAGCTAAAATAGTTTCTAAATTATCAACAATACGTTTGGTTTTAGTAGCTGAATTGGCTCCCATACTGACATGGTCTTCTTGACCATTACTGGAAACAATGGAATCAACAGAAGCTGGTGTTGCCAATTGTTTATTTTGACTCACTATACTTGCCGCGGTGTATTGAGGAATCATCAATCCAGAATTCAATCCAGGATTGGAAACTAAAAAAGCAGGTAATCCACGTAAACCTGAAACGAGCTGAAAAGTCCGCCGTTCAGAAATATTCCCCAATTCTGAAAGAGCAATCCCAAGAAAATCCAATCCCAATGCTAAAGGTTGTCCATGAAAATTACCGCCTGAAATAATTTCATCAGAATCAGCAAAAATATTGGGGTTATCGGTAACGGAATTTATCTCTGTCTCTATGGTTTTTTTTACAAAATTAATTGTGTCTTTACTAGCACCATGTACTTGCGGCATACATCTAAAAGAATAAGGATCTTGAACATGCTTTTTCTTTTGATTGATAATTTCACTATCCTCTAAAAATTCTTTTATTTTTTTTGCAGTTTGTATTTGTCCATTATGTGGTCTGATTAAATGGATTAATGTATTAAATGGTTCAATTCTACCATCAAAAGCATCTAAAGAAATCGCCCCGATCAAATCCGCTAAATAAGATAATTTAAAGCTTTTCAGTAAGATTGAAACGCCATAAGCACTCATAAACTGTGTACCGTTTAATAATGCCAACCCTTCTTTAGATTGTAATTCTATTTTATTCCAATTGAATTTTTGTAAAATGGTTTCACCTGAGTATAATTCATCTTTATATGTTACTTCGCCTTTACCAATAAGTGGTAATGCCAAATGGGCCAATGGAGCCAAATCGCCCGAAGCACCTAATGAACCCTGAGTATAAATAACTGGCAGAATATCATTATTGTAAAAGTCAATCAACCTATTTACCGTGTCCAATTGTACACCAGAATGACCATAACTTAGCGACTGAATCTTTAAAAACAACATTAATTTCACAATCTCTGTGGGTACTTTCTCTCCAGTTCCACAGGCATGTGACATTACCAAATTTTCTTGAAGTATGGTCAGGTTTTTTTTTGAGATTTTTACATTATGTAACGCCCCAAAACCCGTATTAATACCATAGATAGGATTCTTGTTTTTAGCTAATTTTTCATTCAAGTACAATCTACATCTATTAATTTTCTCAGTAGAATCCTCTGATAAAATTAACTTTTTGTGTGTACTGATAATATCATTAATAGTTGATAAACCTAAATACTGACTGTCTATAATATGGGTTTCTGTCATTCTATAAATTAATTACTCAAATGTAAAGAAATATTTTATAAGAATATTGTTTGCACTAATAATCAAAGGTCCATCTTCAATTAACACTTTTTTTCGGCATTACTGTATGAAATATAGTATTTTTGCGACCTAATAGAAAAAATAAACAAATGCAAAAAATATTTACTGCAATTACATTTTTAATAATATTGATTTCTTGTAAAGAGCAAGAGACTGTGCATAAAGATTATGCAAAATTATCTGGTACAATTACCAATCCTCAAGATTCTGTACTTACGGTTAATAGTAGAAGTTTTAACAAATCTATAAAAGTCAATAAAGATGGAACTTTTTCAGATACCTTAAAAGTTGACGAAGAATTCTATATGTTACTTCATGGAGATGCTAGAACGGTAGTTAACCTTGAAAACGGGCATAACCTAGAGTTTAATTTTGATGCCGATGATTTAATTAATACTGCTGAATTTTCTGGACTTGGAGCGGGTACCAATAATTATATGGCGGCAAAAATGAAGTTGGAAGACGAGTTCAAATTAGGAAACCCCGGTAGCTTTTTTGAATTGGAGAAACCTGAATTTGATAAAAAATTAAGTGCGGTAACCACTAAAATGAAATCTTTATTAGAAAATGCTAAAGATTTGGATTCTACTTTTACCGCTAAAGAAATTGAAGGCAATCAACGTTTTACGGAATATTTAGCCTCAAATTACGATGCACAACATGCTATTTTAGCTCCCATTGCAAAAGGTAAGCCCTCACCTACTTTTAAATATCCTGATACTACAGGTAAGTTGGTAGCGTTAGAAGATTTTGAAGGCAAGTATGTTTATGTTGATGTTTGGGCAACTTGGTGCGGGCCATGTATTCAACAAATTCCTGCTTTAAAAGAATTACATAAAGATTATGAAGGTAAAAATTTGGAGATTGTAAGTTTATCCATCGATAAAATGGCAGATAAAGAGAAATGGAAAAATATGGTTGCAGATAAAAGCTTAACTGGAACCCAGATTATGGCAGATAATGAATGGCAATCAGATTTTGTACAAAGTTATGGTATTACAGGTATCCCAAGATTTATATTAATAGGGCCTGATGGAAATATTGTGGATAACAATGCACCTAGACCAACTGACCCAGAATTAAGAAAGTTGTTTTCCGAATTGGAAATATAAATTAGCCACTCCCAACCCTCCCCACTTGGGAGGGCTAGTATTTTCCCTTTCATTTTAGCATACTTTTATTAAATTTTGAATTTATTACCTTTAGCCCATGAATTCAAAAATCATAGCGAATGGTATTTTAAGAGCCATTGCCATAATTTTAGGGGTTACTCTCCTACTCTATTTTTTATATAAAATACAGTCTGTAATTGTTTATATAATTATTGCGGCTGTGCTGTCATTAATTGCAAGACCTGTAGTAATTTTTTTACGTAAAAGACTAAAATTCCCGAATACCTTAGCGGTTGTAGTTACAATGATATTATTTTTAGGAATGACATTTGGGTTGATTTCTATGTTTATTCCATTAATAAATCAGCAAGGTGAAAACCTCTCTTTATTAGATCTGGATAACTTGGAAACCAATATTGAACAACTTTTAGCACAGGTAAATGCCTATTTTTCGGAAATTGGAATTAATATATTTGAACAGTTAAAAAGTGCTGATATTTTTAAAAATTTTAAAGCCGTACCATACTTGTTAAATACGGTAGTCAGTACCGTAGGCAACTTAAGTATCGGTTTGTTTTCGGTATTGTTCATTTCATTTTTTTTAATGAAAGACAGTCGATTACTAAATAGAGGCCTTTTAACCTTAGTACCAAAGAGTAAAGAAAACCGTTTTCAAAAATCATTTGTTACTATTAAAGATTTATTATCTCGTTACTTCTTAGGGCTATTATTGCAAATAGTTATTCTTTTTGTTTTATATACGATTATATTATTGATTTTTGGAATCCAAAATGCTATTGTTATTGCTTTTTTGTGTGCTCTTTTAAACCTAATTCCTTATATAGGACCGTTAATTGCGGGAGTGTTAATGGCCGCTTTAACCATGACCTGTGATGTAACCTTAGATTTTAGAACAGAAATTTTACCAACAACTATTTATGTAATGATAGGTTATCTTATAGCACAATTGGTAGATAACTTTTTTAGCCAACCGAAAATTTTCTCTGAAGCTACTAAAGCACATCCTTTAGAAATATTTTTAGTAATCATTATTAGTGGTTTGTTATTTGGTGTTGTAGGGATGATTGTTGCCGTGCCAGCTTATACAGCTATTAAGGTAATTTTAAAAGAGTTTTTATCAGATAATAAAATTGTAAAATCGTTGACAAAGGATATTTAAAAATCTTCCTCTAGCTCTCTGAATGAAGGAGACTTGAAATGTGTAGATTTATTTATAATCCATAACTTTTAAAGTTTTGTGAATAATTGTCAGTTCGAGTGTTTTTTGTGCAATGAAATGAAACAAAAAATGTATCGAGAACCTATTTCAAATTCTATTTCAATTGAACAAACACATCCTAAATACCGAACCTCAAGATTTTATAAATCAAAATTTAAATGCAGATATTGCCAAACTTATCTTTAAGGGCAGTCCATTTAAAAATATTACCGTGCAAGAATTGGTGGAACAAATTGAAGCTAAAAAGAAGGCTATGCACAAACTGCCCACATGGTTTGCCACGGAAAATATATATTATCCCAACAAACTAAACATTGAGCAAACGTCATCAGAAACTACGGCAAATTATAAAGCAAACCTTATAAGTGGCGAAACTATTATTGACTTAACAGGGGGATTTGGTGTTGATGCTCTTGCTTTCGCTAATGCATTCAAACAAGTTACACATTGTGAAATTGACAGTAAACTATCTTCAATAGCCAAACACAATTTTAAGGCACTCAACATTCAAAATATTAATACCATAAACGATGATGGAGTTGGGTTTTTAAAAAGAAAAAAGCAACAATTCGATTGTATCAATATAGATCCATCACGTAGAAATGATGTTAAAGGAAAAGTATTTTTATTAGAAGATTGTGAGCCTAATGTTCCTGAAAATTTAAGTACTCTATTTAATTTTAGTGATAATATCATGGTGAAAGTATCTCCCATGTTGGACATCACATCTGCAATATCTGAACTCAATTTTGTAAAAGAAATTCACGTTGTCGCCATTCAAAACGAAGTTAAAGAATTACTTTTTATATTAGAAAAAGGTTTCAAAAGTAACATTAAAATCAAAACCGTAAACATTAAAAAAGAGACAATTGAAAGCTTTGATTCCAGTTGGTTAAAAAATAATATACCCGCTCAATTATCTGAACCTCTCACCTATTTATACGAGCCAAATTCGGCAATTTTAAAAGCAGGATTATTTAATGAAGTGTCACATCAATTAAAAGTATTTAAATTAAATACTAACAGTCATTTATATACATCAAATAACTTAATTTTATTTCCCGGAAGGAGATTTAAAATAATTAATAAAGTTTCATATAATCTGAAAGAAATTAAAAAGGCTTTAGTTTCTAAACAAGCCAATATTACCACTAGAAACTTCCCAGAAACGGTGGCACAAATCCGTAAAAAAACCAAGCTTAAAGAAGGCGGAGACCACTATTTGTTTTTTACAAAAGATGTTAATGATAATCACATTGTGCTAATTTGCGAAAAGGTATAAAATAGACTAACTTTACTCAATAAATATTTAATTATGCAATCATTGGTTTATGATGCCATAAAAACTGTTTCTAATAATCAGCTTAAAATTGAAGATAAGTTGGTTGTTGAAGCTGCGTTGCAAATTAATATAAATGGTAAAGCATATACTACCGTGATGCGGACACCAGGTAATGATAGTGAACTCATAAGAGGTTTACTTTATGCCGAAGATATTTATAAGGGAGAGCATTTATCCTTAGAAACCCTGGAGAAATTTGAGAATGGTTTTTCTGTGATAAATGCCCAAATTCCTAAAGAAAAATTAGGAAAAGGCTATTTGAACAAACGTACCTTACTTTCGGTATCTTCTTGCGGTGTATGCGGTAAACAAAAACTGGAAGATGTTATCGTTTCGGGTGATAGTATTACAATAAAAAATCATTTAAAGCTATCGTTTATCAAAGGGTTGTTTCAACAAATGAAATTACAACAAGCATTATTTCAATCTACCGGTGGCTCACATGCCACAGCAGCTTTTGATAAAAATGGATTTTTATTAAGTATAATGGAGGATATTGGCAGGCATAACGCTTTAGACAAAGTTGTTGGCGAATTGCTGAATAAAAATAAATTGAAAGAAATAGCCTGTATATTGGTTAGCGGTAGGGTATCTTATGAAATTGTTTCCAAAGCATTTATTGCTAAAATTCCGATGATTGTTGCGGTTTCGGCGTGTTCATCGTTGGCGGTGGATTTTGCCAAAGAATTTGGAATTTGCCTTATCGGATTTAGCCGAGATGATAAATCTACTATATATGCAAATCCACAGCATTTAGAACTCTGAATTATGTCCAAGAAAAAAACAACGGCACAACCGCCTGAAAAATTAACCGGGATTAAATTAACCGACATTCCAAAAACGGCATCAGGTTTTAAAGCTATTCAATCAACCGTAAAGCATATTTCTAAAGAAGCAGGATTAGCAAAAGGAATTGGTTTATTGGCAAAAATGAACCAAAAAGATGGGTTTGATTGCCCAGGTTGTGCTTGGCCAGACCCAGACGAAAAAAGGGCTTTTCTGGCCGAATATTGCGAAAATGGGGCAAAAGCCATTGCTGAAGAAGCCACGAAAAATAGGGTATCTCCAATATTTTTTGCAACACATAGCGTAAAGGAACTTGCAAAACTTTCTGATTATGAAATTGGTAAAAAAGGGCGTATTACCCATCCAGTTATATTACGTGAAGGTTCCGATAATTATGAAGAAATAAGTTGGCAAGAAGCCTTTCAGCTCATTGGAAAAGAATTAAATAATCTAACATCTCCTGACGAAGCTATTTTTTATACTTCTGGAAGAACCAGCAATGAAGCTGCTTATTTGTATCAACTTTTTGTAAGACAGTTCGGCACGAATAATTTGCCCGATTGCTCCAATATGTGCCATGAATCTAGCGGAGCAGCCTTGTCGGAAACCTTGGGTATTGGAAAAGGTTCTGTAACGTTAGATGATTTTAATCATGCAGAATTGGTTATTGTTATAGGTCAAAATCCTGGCACCAATCACCCACGGATGCTTTCTGCCCTAAAAGACACCAAAAAACATGGAGGTAAAATAATAACCATAAACCCTTTGCCAGAAGTTGGTCTAATGGAATTCAAAGACCCTCAAAATCCTTTAAAATGGTTTAGTGGCGATAAATTGACTGATATTTTCCTACAAATAAAAATTAATGAAGATGTAGCCCTATTGAAGGCTATTATGCTTTTATTGCTAGAAAAAGCAAAGGCAAATCCTGCAACATTGGATTTTGAATTTATTAAGGAAAAAACTGCTGGATATGAAGCTTTTATTGAAGATTTAAAAAATTACAACGTTGATGATTTAATTGCCAAAACCGGAATTTCTAAGGAATTGGTTGTTGAAGCAGTTGATTTAATAGCTAAGAGCAATAAAATAATTATTTGCTGGGCAATGGGTCTAACACAACATAAAAATGCCGTTGATAATATTAGGGAGATTGTTAATTTATTATTGCTTAAAGGAAGTATTGGCAAACAAGGTGCAGGTACATGTCCTGTGCGTGGGCATTCCAATGTACAAGGCGATAGAACTATGGGCATTTGGGAAAAACCGCCAGAATCTTTTTTAGAGAGCTTGGAAAAAGAATTTGATTTTAAAGCACCTAGAAAGCATGGTTATGATGTAGTTGATGCCATAGAGGCCATGCAAAATAATAAAGCTAAAGTTTTTATCGGTATGGGCGGTAATTTTATCTCAGCGACTCCGGATACCGAATTTACAGCAGAAGCATTACGGAAATGTGATCTGACTGTCCAAATTTCTACAAAATTGAACAGAAGTCATTTAATTCACGGTAAAACTGCTTTGATTCTACCATGTTTGGGTCGATCTGAAAAAGATATTCAGAAGAGTGGTGAACAGTTTGTAAGTGTTGAAAATTCAATGGGTGTTGTACACCAATCACATGGAAGTTTAAATCCATTATCAAACAAATTAATGAGCGAAACCGCCATTGTGGCACATTTAGCGGAGGCTACCTTACAAAATTCCGAAATACCATGGCATTCTTTTGCCGATGATTACGATTTAATTCGCAATAAAATAGAAGCCACCATATCTGGTTTTGAAAACTATAACAAACGTGTAAGAAAACCTGGTGGATTTTATTTGCCCAATAATGCCAGAGAAGGTGATTTTTCATCAACTAAAACAGGAAAAGCCAATTTTACCCTCAATAAATTATCTGATATTCCGTTGGAAAAAAATCAATTTATTATGATGACAATCAGAACCCATGATCAATTTAACACTACTATTTATGGTTTAGATGATCGATATAGAGGGGTTTTAAACGAAAGACGGGTTATTTTTATGAATGAGAAGGACATGGAGGAATTGGGAATAAAAAAATTAGACAAGGTGAATTTAACTAGTCATTTTAAAGGAGAGGAACGTTTGGCGGAGAAATTTTTGGCAATACCATATTCCATTCCACGAAAATGTACGGCTACCTATTTTCCTGAGGCAAATGTACTTGTAGCATTACAAAACAAAGCGGACATCAGTAATACACCTGCTTCAAAAACAGTAGTAATCAGTATTAAAAAGAGAAAATAAAGCTATTAAATGTAAGGCCGTAATACTATTCCTATCCGTTAAAAACACCCATGGCTTCATATTTATCCATACGCTCTTTAATCAGTTTTTTAATAGTAAGTTTGCTTAATTCGTTGTAAGTTTTAACTATTTGTTTTTCAACAATGGCGAAAGCTTCTTCCCTATTGCTATGTGCACCTCCAAAAGGCTCTTTAATAATTCCATCAATTAGACCTTGCTTTTTCATGTCTTTTGCAGTTAGTTTTAAAGCCTCGGCCGCTTCCTCTTTGTGATCCCAGCTCCGCCATAAAATTGATGAACACGATTCTGGGGATATTACCGTGTACCAGGTGTTTTCCATCATGTAAACCCTGTCTCCCACTCCAATTCCAACCGCACCACCAGAAGCACCCTCACCAATAACAATAGAAATTATAGGTGTTTTTAATTTGGTCATTTCAAAAATATTTCTAGCAATAGCTTCCCCTTGTCCTCGTTCTTCAGCTTCCAAACCAGGGTAAGCACCTGGTGTGTCAATTAAAGTTACCACGGGAATACCAAATTTTTCAGCCATTTTCATTAATCGTAAAGCTTTACGGTAACCTTCGGGATTTGCCATACCAAAATTTCTATACTGACGCGTTTTGGTATTATAACCTTTCTGCTGACCGATAAACATATAAGATTGATCACCTATTTTGCCCAAACCACCTATCATCGCTTTATCATCTTTTACATTTCTATCACCGTGCAGTTCCATAAAAGTCCCTTTGGTTAGGGCTTTAATAAAATCCAATGTATAAGGTCTTGATGGGTGTCTAGACAACTGAACACGTTGCCAAGCGGTTAGGTTTTTATAAATATCGGTACGTGCTTTTACCAGTTTTTTTTCAATTTGCTCACAAGTCTCGGTAACATCAACATCGCTTTCTTTACCAATAATCAAACACTTTGACAATTGCTCTTCTAATTCTTGTATAGGTTTTTCAAAATCTAAATATTCCATAAAACATTTTTAGTTGATAATACAAATATATAGAAACTATTTAATCATCTATAATACTATTAAAAATTCTTTAAACGATCTTAATTGTAATTACATTTTATAAAAAATCAAAAGAAAGAAATCCCTATCTTTGATCTCGTTAAACTTAAAATAGATGGAGCGTTCAATTATACTTAACAATACTGAAATACAGCATAAAATTAGAAGAATGGCTTTTCAGATTTACGAAACAAATGCCAATCAAAAAGAGGTGGTTATTGCGGGAATTGCCAACAATGGATTTGTTTTAGCAAAAAAACTAAAAGAGATTCTTGAAGAAATTTCACCTATAAAAGCTACAGTTTGCGAAGTAATTATCAACAAAAAAAAACCGTTAAACCCTGTTGAAACATCATTACAAAAAAACGAGTACAAAAATAAATCTTTAGTGTTGGTAGATGATGTTTTAAATTCGGGCACCACTCTAATGTACGCAGTAAAGCATTTTTTGGAAGTACCTTTAAAACAATTTAAAACAGCGGTGTTGGTCAATAGAAATCATAAAAAATATCCCATAAAGGCTGATTTTAAAGGCTTATCATTATCCACATCCTTACAAGAGCATATTGCCTTGGAAATTAAAGGAAATAAAATGGTTGCTTATTTAGATTAGGTTTACTATTTAACCCTCAACACTATTTCGTCCGCAATATCTTCCATACTTTTCTTATCAATTAAAATTGTATCTGTGGCTTGCTCATAAAATTGATTACGCTCGAATAAGTGCTTGGCAATAAACTCTTTCAAATTTTCGTTCGGAATTTCTGAAATGAGCGGTCTTACCTTTTTATTTTCTTCTTTAGATAAAAGGTTATAAGTATTTTGTAAAGAAGATTTTAAATAAAATGAATTTGCATATTTATTTATTATACCCATGTTATTTCCATAACAGGGTGTTCCTCCTCCCAAAGCCAATATAAACTCAGCATCTTTTTTTAATAATTCTATCAAAAATTGTGTTTCTTTTTTTCTAAAATAGACCTCTCCTTTGATTTTAAATATCTCCGGAATGCTTAAATTTTCCTTTTCAGAGATATAATTGTCCAAATCAATAAAAGGGATTTGTAATTTTTTTGCTAATATTTTTCCGATAGTGGTCTTGCCACTCGCCATATATCCTAGTAAAACTAACTTCATAAAAACGTATTTCTCTTATATTATGAGGGTTACAAATATCGTGGAAATTTTTTTAAAAAATACCTTGCCAAATAAATATTAGATATTATATTTGCAACCGCAATCAGAAAGACCTGGTAGCTCAGTTGGTAGAGCATCTCCCTTTTAAGGAGAGGGTCCTGGGTTCGAGCCCCAGCCCGGTCACTTTTTAGGATATCAATAAATATCAAAACCTTGCTAATTTTATGATTAGCAAGGTTTTATGATTTTAGGGCATTCATTTAATTTGTATTAATATGTGTTTGTCTGGTTCACAATTCGTCAACATTTTTCAAAATCGTCAACAAATCGTCAACATATTGAAAAATTGGCTTCATTTTTGAACTTAATCCTTGTATAGTTGATTTGACTTTCGTCTCAATCATTGTTTAACAATTAAAGACGACAACTATGCGTACTTATTCAACATTTTCTATCCTATTTTGGATATATAGCAATCGTGCTAAAAACAATCTTACAAATATTTATGTACGAATAACGGTAAATGGAAAACGGGTCAACATTAGCTTGAAACAAAAAGTTAATGTGAATATATGGGATGCCAAACGACAAAAAGTCAACGGTAATGGAAAAACCGCTCGGGAAATTAACCTCTATTTAGATGAAGTAAAATCAGGTCTGGTTCAATCTTATCGAGATTTAAAATCTGAAAACAGGGTACTCAGCCCAGAGCTTATCAAAGCAAGGTATTTAAACGAAGATAAAAAAATTTATTCTCTAAAGGATATTATTGATTATCACAATACAACCATGGCTTATAAATTGTGTGTAAAAACCATGTGCCATTATAGAACAAGCCAAAAATATGTATTCGCATACATTAAAAAAAAATATAAATCTTCGGATATTTATCTACAGCAGTTAGATTATGAGTTTGTACTAGGTTTTGAAAATTTCTTAAGAAGATATAGACCTAATCATTATCAGAAAAAAATAGGTAACAATACGGTAATGAAACATATACAGAGACTTAGAAGAATTGTTACTTTAGCATTTCATATGGAATGGATTGACCGAGACCCTTTTGTTAAATTTAAACCTAAACTAGAAAAAAGAGAGCGTGAATTTCTCACAGATGCGGAACTTAAAAGTATTGAAAATTTATCAATTTCGGTTGAGCGACTTTCGGTGGTAAGAGATTTATTTCTATTTAGTTGCTATACTGGAATATCTTACGGCGATATTATGCATTTAAATAAAAATAATATTAAATTGGGTATGGATGGTAATAACTGGATAATGAGCAAAAGAAATAAAACGGGTGTCCCATTTAAAATTCCTCTATTAGCAACTGTTGAAACTTTAATCGAAAAATATAAAAACCATCCAAGAACACATTTCTCGAATAAATTAATGCCTAAACTTTCAAATCAAAGGTTAAATAGTTACCTGAAAGAAATAGCTGACCTTTGCAGAATTAAAAAGAACCTTACGTTTCACATGGCACGTCATACTTTTGCCACTACCGTTACTTTGAGTAATGGAGTTCCCATTGAAACTGTATCAAAACTTTTGGGGCATACTAAAATAGCCACGACACAAATATATGCTAAAGTTATTGAAAGTAAGGTTAGCCAGGATATGGAATTGTTGAAGAAAAAATTATTATAAATAATTAAGTTACAATTATTTTTTTCTTTTCGTTAGCTACTTGTTCAATGTTTTTATTTTACTATAGGGGGTACAAGATTGTTTGATTATCCAAAGCATTAGAAATAATAGCAAAATACAAACTTCACCCCTATCCTACTGCTAAAGAAAGATTGTTCCCAACGATTTCTAATCAAAAACTAAATTCTTATTTAAAGGAAATATCCGATATATCCTGAATAAAGAAAAACTTATCGTTTAACATCAAAAGGAATCCACTTGCCACAACATTAACCTTGAGTAATGACGTTACCAAGAAACCTTTCCAAAATTATTAGGGCTTTCTAAAATTACCACTACTCATGCTTATGCACACTTATTAGAAAGCAAAATAAATACTGATGTGAACCTATTGTAGGTAAAATTTCAAAAAACAAGTAAAGTGGAGAAAAGTTCTAATGTCAAATAACTGTATATTTGAACTATGTACAAACTTGAAAAACTTAGAGAGAACTTTCCGATTAAAATGGGAAGGCCATTTGTATTCAGATTTAGACCGCCTAACGAAAACACGATAAGTGAATTAGAGAATGGGTATATCTGGTTCTCAGATAGAAATTCTCTAAACGACGAATTGGACTCGAACCCAGAATTTGTAAAAATTTCAACCAACCTAGATGAACAAAAGCTATTATATAGCACAATTTCAAATAGTATTTTGGATGAAAGAACCAAAAGATACTTTGATGAAAACATGAGTTCAAAAATTTTGCAAGAGTTTGCTCAAACCAAAGTTGAACCGTTTGTCAATAGTTTTGGCATAGCCTGTTTTACGATGTATCCAATGAATGAACAGCTTTGGGAAATCTATGCTAAAAATAATAGAGGGCTTTGCCTGCAATTTGATACTAGTAAAGACACTACATTTTTTCACAATGTTCTTCCTATTTACTATGTATCTCAAATCATTGAGCTAGAATACAATCCAATTTCTGAACCAGACCACATCATTGACCTATTCTATAAAAAAACAGAAAAATGGAGTTATGAAAAAGAATTAAGACTTCTGAAAGGCAGTATGGGAAGAGTGCCATTTAATAGAGGTACTCTAGAAAGTATTATTGTTGGCGACCAAGCAGAAAAGGACTTTGTCGAGCAAATAATCGAAATTGTAAAAAAGCATTATCCAAAAACAAACATTTTTCAAACCGTTGCACCTGTAAAAATCGTAGACTTTAGGTGTAAACTGCTATATGGTAAAATCTAATCCGACGCTCTTAAGATTGCGAAAAACATTTATTTGGTAATAAATGACTATCTCTAATTACCACCACTCTAATTTATGCCAGGATCTTGTCTTGGAGCATAAAATCAGTGAGGATAAACAGAACTTATTAATATGTTTTGAAACGAAAAAGGAACAATCTCAAACCCAAACCGAAAAAACATTTTTTTAACCCAAAATAGGATTCCCTTTAAATATGCTTCTCACAGAATAACGGAAGCATATTTAAAGGGAATTTTACTCTTAAATTATCTCTATAAAAATAGAGTAATATAATTATAGTAATTATATTGGAAGCTTGGTGACAAAATATTTCCTTTTAAATTATTATGCAGAAGATAAGCTTATCTATTTTCATAATGTCCATGATGAGAATTGACTCTTTGAAAAAATAGATTTTCTAAAGTGATAACAACAGTCAAAGAGAATTACTTAAAGCGATAAAGAAGATATTGGCATTTATAATGGGAGTTGACCTGTTTTTAAAGAAAAATATTATGAACAAGCAGCTTTTATGTCACATCAAACAAGAGAGCAGATCTTTCTCGCCGTAAAACATTTCTTAATGGGAACAAGGTTTACAGGACATTTGATAAGCGACCATGAGACACTTACAGGAAAGGTAAATATCGCATTTGGAAATACATTTCCTCATGAAACTAAAAAACAGACAAAGCTATTAAATAATTTAAACCAAGCTTATGTCAAACCTAGATACGTTCTAAATTATAAAATATAGATTTCCATGATAAAACCAAGTAAAAAATGAAAAAAATTTTAAACAAGAAATCAATAAAATTAAGCAACAATTTTTCGATAAGGTTTTTGTCTTTTAATAACGGCACAAATCCTCAAAACAA
>NZ_JAXKVV010000024.1:0-53870 GCF_034296135.1 Aureibaculum koreense | reverse complement strand
TTGCTTTGAGCATTCATAAGAGCCTTTAGTTCTGATTCACTCTCTTTAATGTGTAAGTCTATTTGTTTTGCCATAAGGCAATTTACAAATAATTGAGTAAATTAACAAGAGAAATGGTATAAAGACCAAAAAAATAGGTGCTGAAATTTTAGCTGAAAACTGTGGACAAACTGTAGAAAAAATATTAAAAGACTTTAATAGAGATTATTGGATGTCAGCCGATGAATCGGTTGAATATGGCATTGTTGATGGGCAGTTAGATAAGCTGGTTTAGCTATTTGCTCTTTACTAAAATCAATACCAACATAATACTTAAACCGAAATACAGTAAGGCTAAGTAGCTTCCGAAAAAGTAATTTATCACTAAACTTTGCAGTACATAAAAGAGAGGAAAAGCAGTAATACCCACTGCAAACTTTGTGGTACTTACAAATTCAATTTCCTGAATTTTAGGTTCTATGGCTTTGTAAATCAATAGTGGAATTATACTATTTAAAACCACTAATTTTTTTAAAATTATCCAGAAAAAAGAAGGACTCTTAAAAGTTGAGCTTTTCTCGATGCTTTGTTTCTGAAATTTGTCCCGAGACTTCGGGATTAAGATTTGTTTATTGATTTTTTCAGGCTCTAAAAAATCTACATTTCCCAACTTTTCAATGGTTTCATCATAGTGTTCGATAGCAACATGTGTTGTTAACTCCTTCATTTTTTCGCTAACTACAACTTTTAACCTTTGTGCCGAACCATTAAAATCGTTTTTATCATAAAAAGCATTGGCTAATACAGGCCTACCGTAATAAATGGAAACACTTTCTGCAAATTTATCAGCTTTTGAATAATTAAGGCCAACAGGAACGATGTGTAATTGTAGATTGGGATGTTTTTCAAAAACACCAAAAGCAATTCTTGTAAAACCTTTGCTCAAAGGTCTTACCCAGCGTCTAATGTCATGAGTGCCTTCTGGGAATATTAATAATGAACGTTGTTTGTTTAGAATGTTAAAACATTGATTAAAAATTTCTTCGTTTTTAGCTAAGGTTTCTTTTCCATCTCGTAACCTATAAATGGGTAACATATTAACAGTTGATAAAATCCATTTTACAAAACCAATTTTAAAGGCACTGGCTCTGGTTAAAAAGTGAATATCCCTTGGGTTAGTTGTGGCAATCAATAATGGGTCTATTAGGGCATTTTTATGATTTGATACTAATAATACCGCTCCTTTTTTAGGAATGTTTTTAACCCCCTTAATGATTATTTTTTTGTAGAAAAAGAAGAGGCCCGTCCTAATATAAATTTTAACTAATTGATACCAAATTCTTTTCAAAATTATGTTGTTATTTTAGCGGTCTTTAACGACCAATAGTAGGCTAAACCTAGACCCGAGGCAATATCCCAAATGCCCCAAAAAGCAATGCAAAGAGCCATTCCGCCCAGCCCTAAATCATTAAAGAAATTAAAGTACAATAACAATCCCAGACCAGAATTCTGAATGCCAGTTTCAATAGCTAACGTTTTCTGATCAAAATAATTGAGACGCATTGCTTTGGCAAAATAGAATCCGCCAAGATATCCCATTATATTGTGAAAAATTACAATTAAAAGTACAAAATGAATGTATTCTGTAAAGACATCAAGATTTTGTGAAAATGCGATAATGATGAATATCAGAAAGATAATAATGGATAGCGGTCTTAAAATTTTTGCCAATTTAAAAGCAATTTTCTTATAGTATTTTCGAGTTAACATTCCTAAAATCAGAGGTATTCCTAAAATTAGGGTAACCAATTTTGCCAACGTAAATGGGTCTAACTGAACCGTTCTTAATATTTCTGAAGTAGGCTCGTATAAATTGCCCCAAAAGGCCAAATTTATGGGGGTCATTAATACTGCAACCAAAGTGGCAAAAGCCGTTAAACTTATGGATAACGCTGCATTGCCCCCTGCCAATTGAGTCATAAAATTTGATATATTGCCACCGGGGCATGCGGCAACCATAATCATTCCCAACGCAATACTCGGTGTGGGATTTACTATCGAAACCAAAATAAATGTAATTAAAGGAAAAAGTATAAATTGGCTAAAAATACCAACTAATACAATTTTCGGATTTTTAAATAAGCGTTTAAAATCGTTGCTGGTTATACCCAACGCCACCCCATACATAATTATGGCCAAGGTTATGTTCAATACCCAAAGCCCTCCGCTATCAAAGTTAATTTGGACTTTGTCAACGAGTTCATTGGTACTAATTTTTAAAAGCATATTCAATAATATTTGCACCCATTTGTAGAGCTTTCTCTCTTATAGGTGCGGGGTTGTTGTGTACAGCTTCATCTTCCCAACCATCACTCAGATCACTTTCATAGTCATAAAAAACCACTAAACGCCCTTCTATAAACAAACCAAAACCTTGTGGTGCTTTTCCTTCATGTTCATGTATTTTCGGCAGGCTTTCAAATTTATAAGTTTGATTATAAATAGCATGGTTATAAGGTATTTCTTGCAGTTCAGAGTCAGGAAATAATTTTTCCAATTCGGTTCTAATGTATTTATCCAATCCATAATTATCTGAAATATGTAAAAACCCTCCAGAAGATAAATATTTTCTTAAATTTTCAACATCGCTATCATCGAAAAATACATTTCCATGGCCGGTCATAAAAAGTATAGGATAATTGAAAACATCTAAACTATTAGCATCTACCGTTTCGGGTTTTTCGGTTATGGTAGTATTTATATTAGAATTACAGAATTGAATTAAATTTGGTATGGCGGTAGGATTTGCATACCAATCTCCACCACCTTTATATTTTAAAATAGCGACATCTTGTGAATACACTGCGGTATATAAAAAAAGTAATAATAACAAGAATCTGTACATAAAAATGAAAAGTGTATTTACAAATCTATTAATTTTTTACTTAACAATATGTTAACAAGTCAATATTGTTCGTAACAGGATGTTTTGTATTTTTGCAATTCTAAATCTTGCCTGTCGGCAGACAGGTTTAAAACTAAAATAAAATGAAAAATCAAATTTTAAAGGGTGCAGCAATTCTTTTTTTAGGATTGGCAATGGTAGCATGTAAAGATGCAAAAAATAAGACTGAAGCTTCCGCTGCGGAAGAAGTAGCTGAAACTACAAGCGAAGCAGCAACTTACACTGCTGATGTTGAAGGATCAACAATAGCTTGGAAAGGTGCTAAGTTAACAGGTACGCATGACGGTACTATAAAAATCTCTGACGGTAGTTTCTCTGTAGAAGATGGAAAATTAGTTGGAGGAAATTTTATAATAGACATGAACTCCATTGCGGTTTTAGATCTAGAAGATCCTAAGAAAAATGCTGATTTAACAGGGCATTTAAAAAGCGATGACTTTTTTGATGTAGAAAACCACGCAAATGGTGTATTTACTATTACTGGCGTTGAAGAAAAAGATGGAAAAAATATTGTAAAAGGAAATTTAACCGTAAAAGATATTAAGAAAAATATCGAATTCCCAGCGGTAGTATCAATAAGCGACACTGGTGTTACTCTAAAAAGTGAGCCATTTACAATTGACAGAACAGAATGGGATGTTAAGTTCAAATCTGGAAAATTTACAGATTTGGCAAAAGATAAATTAATTGATGACAATATTGAACTTCAAGTCGAAGTAAAAGGAACAAAATAGTAGGGAAAAATAATCCAATATTATATTGTTAAGATTGCATTCAAAATTTTAAAAGCACCACAAATTTGTGGTGCTTTTTTATTGATTTATAAATGAAACTAATTGTGTAGCCATTATACCAGCAGTTTCGGTACGCAACCTACTTTCACCCAACGATATGGGTTTAAAGTTATTATTAATTGCATTTTTAATTTCGGCAGTTGAAAAATCACCTTCTGGGCCAATTAAAATTGTTGCGTTTTGTTGGGGTTTTAAATTTTCTTTTAATGTTTTTTTATCAGTATTTTCGCAATGAGCTATAAATAAGTTTTCGATTTTACTTTGCTCGATAAAATCAGAAAAAGATGTCAAATTATTCAATTTTGGCAATTGAAATTTAAGCGATTGTTTCATGGCCGATTCTAAAATTCTAGACAACCTATCCATTTTAATAACTTTTCTCTCGGAACGGTCGCAAAGTATAGGGGTTATTTCATCAATACCGATTTCAGTTGCTTTTTCTAAAAACCATTCAAATCTATTAATATTTTTTGTAGGTGCGATGGCAACATGCAGATAATAATTCCATGGTTTTTTTTTAGTTTTAACCTGGTTTATTTTAACCGTACAACTTTTCTCATTGCCAATAATAATCTCTGAAGTGAACAATTCCCCGTTCCCATTTGTTATAAAAAGCAAATCACCAGTATTTTTACGTAGCACTTTAATAATATGCTTACTTTCTGTTTTGTCAAAAGTAAAATTGGTTGTGGCTTGGGTTATATCGGGTGTATAAAAAAGTTGCATGGTCAAAATTAAAGGTTTGAAATTTATTTTGATCTAATGTCTTTCCTGTAAGTTCTTCTTCTTTTATTGATAATAGGATCAAAATTTTTCCATAATTGGTGTATGGCATGGTTTTCTTCCAATTCCGAAGATCTGATACAATTTTCAATGCCTTTTTCTTTAAAAACTTTATAATATTCGTCAAAAATAATTGCGGTAACCCCTTTATTTTGATAATCGGGCCGTATCCCGATGAGGTAAAACAAAACCTCTTTACTGTTTTTTCTGGCATTTAAAAGATGAAATAATCCAAATGGGAAAAGTTTGCCATTAGCTTTTTGTAGTGCCTTGGCAAAACTAGGCATTACAATTGAAAAGGCAATTATTTTGCCCTCTTTGTCCGCTACAAATTTGATGTACTCGGGATTTATAAAACTAATATATTTCTTTTTAAAATAAGCTTTCTGTTTTTCAGATATTGGTACAAAAGTCGGTAGTTTGGTATAGGTAACATTGAACAAATCAAACATCTCATCTACATAAGGCATAATTTCCTTGGTCTTGGTAAAATTGACGGATTTTAGACTGTACCTTCTTTTAATTAAAGCCTGTGCCTTTTGGAAAACTGCTGGATTTTTTACGTTATTAAAAGAAAATATACTTTCAATAAATTCCTTTTCTTTTACATAACCCAATTGTTCAAAATGTTCTTTGTAATAAGGGTGGCTGTACCAAGTAATCATATTTCCTAACTGGTCAAACCCTCCGCTTAAAACACCTACCTTGTCAAGGTTCGAAAAGCCAAGTGGGCCTTCTATATATTCTAAATTATGTTGTTTCCCTATTTCGTTAACCTTGTCTAGTAGAGCTTTGGTTACATCTATATTATCAATAACATCAAACCACCCAAATCTCATTTTTTTCAACCCTTGTTGGTTAATCTCAGTAAAATTTATAATAGCGGCAACTCTGCCAACAATGTGGTTATTTTCATAGGCTAAAAAAAAGTGAGCCTTGGCATTATCTAATGCAGGATTTTTAGTTTTGTCAAAACCTTCAAGTTCGTCTTTTATAATTGGGGGAATCCAATACGGATTGTCTTTAAAAATGGAAAAAGGAAACTTGACGAATTTTTTTAAATCACTCTTTGAAGTAATTTCTTTTATGGTTATCATCTATAAATAATTAAACTCTTTTTAATTATTTCAAATCTACAAAAAAGAAATAGATTTAATTCGCTTATCTAAGTTAGATTAGTTACTATCTGGATCATAGTTTTTGTCATAGTTCTTAGCGTCTTTTTTCTGTTGTTTTTTATCTTCTTTTGCTTTCTTTTTAGCTTCTTTTTCCAGTCGTTTTTGAGCCTTGGTTTTTTTAGGTTTTAATTTTTTAACCTTTTTCTTACCGGCCTTTACTTTTTTAACCTTACGTTGTTTTTTGTCTTTTTTAGAAAAGAGCCTTGAAAAGAAACCGCCTTGTCGCCCTTCTTTGGTTACTTTGCCTTCAGAATCCAGGGTGCTAAATTTATCTTTATGCCTATCCAATCGCCAAGCAACTCCTGCACCAAAGAAATAAGAATCGTCGCCACGTTCGTCTTTTATGTAACGAAAAGCAGCATCAACTTGCATATTTTTATTAAGTAAATAAGCACCTCCGATTCCATATTGAAAATCATTAGGAACATTTTTTCTAAAAAACCCTTGATTTTCAGCAAATATTGAAACCTGCTCTGTTAATGAATACGTTGCAGTAATGATGTAAGAATTCTCTGCCTCATCCGTAAAAGTTTTGTCCATTATAAAATTTGTTAACAGCACAAACTTATTGGACAGATCGTTTTGAGTAAACAAGGCAAATCTTGGACTTAAGCCTCCAGGATATTTATGCAATTTACTTAGCAGATTAGTGTTTAAACCTGCATAAACACCAACTGCGGGTATTAGCCTTTTCCAGTCGTAACTATGTCTTTTTTTCCAACTGCGTATTTCTTTTGATTTATCTGTGTAGGTGGGAGAATACACCAAATATTTTGCCCCAACGGTAAATTTGCTTAATCCTAAAGCAGATTCACTGAAAACATCGGGCCGAGTATAATTTCTATCTTCTTGGCCAAATGATAAATCCAGGTTAATTTCCAATCTTTCAAAAAATTGACTAGTCCTGAAAGTTAAATCTGTACCGTAAGATTTACTATTATAATTAATTGTTTCTTCCGTTGCTTGGTCGTAGTACAAATAGTTACCGATATTTTTATAGAAAAAACCCGCTTCAACTTGATAAACTCCTGTACCAACGCTATACGGGCTGTCAGAGAAACCTGGTCGCTTAGAATTTATTACTTCGGTATATTGTGCAGAACTTATTTGAAAGCAGAAACTTAAAAATAAAAGCAAGATGAATTTTCTCATACGGGAGTGTTAATACTAGAAATTATCAATTTATGTATTACTTAACGTATTTGTTGCGTTCAAATTGTTATTTTTGAGGACTAATTTTAAAAATCTTTTTTTAGGGTTTTATTTTAAGCAAGAAGCCGGTATTATGGGTATATTAAGAACAATACTAATTATTTTAGTTGTTTATTATGCATTAAAAATTATAGGACGTTTCGTTTTTCCAATTTTTATGAAGAAAATGATGAACAATGTTGAGAAAAAATTTAATGAGCAACAAGGTAGGACAACTACTAAAAATGAAAATGTAAAAGAAGGTGAAACAGTTGTGGATAAAGCTCCAAACACAAATATTAAAAGCAATAACGATGTTGGGGAATACGTTGATTATGAAGAGGTTGAGTAGAAAAAATTCTAGTTTACCATATAATGAATTGCCTACATCAGGAAAATATTCAATTTAGATTTATCGTTACAATAAAAATAAATAATGAAGAATAAATTCATCCCTTTTGTCATTGCCATTATAGTATTTATTATTGCATCTGTGGCTTACTTTTCACCAGTATTGGAGGGTAAAAAAATATTTCAGAGCGATATAGCTCAATTTAGAGGTATGTCTAAAGAAATAGTTGAATACAGAAAGGAAAATGGCGAAGAACCGTATTGGACAAACAGGGCTTTTGGTGGTATGCCAGCGTATAATGTAAGTGCTTACTATCCTCATAACTATATAAAAAAAGCAGACTTGGCCTTACGTTTTTTGCCAAGACCAGCTGATTATCTGTTCTTATACTTTTTAGGATTTTTTGTATTGCTATATGTATTGAAAGTGGAATGGAAACTTGCCATTTTAGGGGCGTTGGCTTTTGGGTTTTCAACCTATTTTATCAGTCTTTTTGGAGCGGGGCACAACGCTAAAGCCCATGCCATAGCTTATATGCCCATGGTACTAGCGGGTATTTTGTTGGTTTTTAAAAGAAAGTATTTAGCGGGTTTTGTACTAACAGCTTTGGCACTGGCATTTGAAGTAAATGCAAGTCACCCACAAATGACCTACTATCTACTGTTTATGATATTGATTTTAGGTATTGTTTATTTAATTGATGCAATTAAACAAAAAACCATTTCGCATTTTATAAAAAGCACCCTCATATTGGCTGGGGCTGCAATATTGGCAATAGGAGTCAATTCAACCAGTTTATTGGCTACAAAAGAATATGCGGCACACAGTACACGTAGTAAAAGCGAATTGACAATTACACCTGAAGGAAAGCCAAAAGAATATATTACTACTGGGCTTGATAGAGAATATATAACCCAGTATAGTTATGGTATAACGGAAAGCTTTAGTCTGTTAATCCCAAGGTTTTATGGTGGCGGAAGTGGTGAAAATTTGGGTAAGGATTCAAATACCTATCAGTTTTTAAAAGATAAAATTGGCAGACAACAAGCCAAACAATTTTCTGAAAATTTACCTACCTATTGGGGTGAACAAATTATAATAGAAGCCCCTTTTTATATTGGTGCGGTATTGATTTTTTTGTTTGTTTTAGGATTGTTTTTGGTGAAGGGGAATCTGAAAAAATGGCTGTTAGCGGCCACTATTTTTTCACTCTTATTGAGCTGGGGCAAACATTTTTCTGTGTTGACCAACTTTTTTATTGATTATGTGCCCATGTACAATAAGTTTAGGGCGGTTTCCTCAATACAAGTAATTGCTGAATTGGCAGTTCCGCTATTAGCCATAATTGCGTTGAATCAGTTTTTAAAAGATAAAAATAGCAATGCCAACAAATTAAAATACTTAAAATATGCATTGTATGGAGTAGGAGGTTTAACATTAATATTTACATTGTTTGGAACCAGTCTATTTAATTTTGAAAGTTTTAGGGATGCTAGTTTAGAACAACAGATTCCTGGTTTTTCGGACGCTATTATTGCCGACAGAAAATCTATTTTCTTTAAGGATAGTTTACGCTCACTGATTTTAGTGCTGTTGTCTGGCGGATTTTTATGGGCGTATTTGAAAGAAAAGATAAATAAGAACGCTGTAATAATTTCTTTTGCCGTTTTAATTTTGTTCGATTTGGTAGGGGTTGATAAACGCTATGTAAATGCAGATGATTTTGTATCAAAAAAACAGGAAGAAGTTCCTTTTATCGCTACTGATGTTGACAAAGAAATATTAAAGGACAAATCTTATTACAGGGTTGCCAATTATACCGTAAACCCAATAAACGATGGTAGTACGTCTTATTTTCATAATTCAATTGGAGGCTACCATGCCGCAAAACCAAGACAATATCAAGAATTATTTGAATATCAGATTGCAAAGAATAATGTAGAGGTTTTAAATATGTTAAATACCAAATACATTATTTTTCAAGACAGTAATGGCGTTACAAGATTACAATTAAACGAAGAGGCCAATGGAAATGCCTGGTTTGTAAGCGAAGTTGAATTCGTAAATTCTGCCGATGAAGAGATTATAGCGTTAGATAGTTTGAATACGAAGCAAAAAGTCATTGTTAATGCTGAATTTAGAAGTCAACTAAAAGAAGCTCCTTTTGCTAAAGATAGCTTAGCTTCCATAAAATTGACGGACTATCAGCCCAATGTATTAAAATATGAAAGTAATACGAATAGAATGCAAGTTGCTGTTTTTTCAGACATCTATTATAAAGATGGTTGGAATGCTTATGTCGATGGTGAATTAACACCGCATTTTAGAGCAAATTACGTGTTGAGGGCGATGGTAATTCCTGAAGGGAAACACGAAATTGTTTTTAAATTTGAACCAACCATTATAAAAAAGGGAAACACAATCACATTGATTTCTTATGCTTTATTACTGCTGATTCCCGCAGGATGGTTTTTTATGGAAAAAAAGAAAAAGAATAATGAGTCACCACAATAAAAGGTACGCACATACATTAGAATTTTTACAAAAAGTGGTTCCTGCACCAGCCACAATACTCGATTTAGGAACAAGAAATGTTTTTAGTGAAATTATGGAAAAGCATGGCTATACTGTAATTAATACTGAAGGTGAGGATTTAGATATATTTCCGGAAGTTGTAGAAAAACATAAAGTTGATGCTGTCACCGCTTTTGAAATTTTTGAGCATCTAATTGCTCCTTTTAACGTGTTAAGAGCGTTAAACTCGCCGAAAATTGTTGCCACAATTCCACTAAACTTATGGTTTGCAAAAGCTTACCGATCTAAAACGGAGGAATGGGATAGACATTATCATGAATTTGAAGATTGGCAATTTGATTGGTTACTTGAAAAAGCAGGATGGAATATAAAAGAAACTGAAAAATGGACCAGTCCTGTTAAAAAGATTGGTTTTAGACCGATTTTGAGAAAATTCACTCCACGTTATTATGCCGTTTACGCAGAAAAAGAAATTAAATAATGAAAATAGGGATGATACTCGACAAAACTTTTCCTCCCGATCCTCGGGTTGAAAACGAGGCAACTTCCTTGGCTGAAAATGGTTTTGAGGTTTTTTTGTATTGCTTAATGTATAGAAATCAAAATCAAGAATATGATGAAACCCTTAAAGGCTTTCATTTAAGAAGATACCTTAGTAATAAAATTACTTATAAATTATCTGCTCTAGCTTATACCTTTTCATTTTACAACAACATACAAGCTAAAAATATTTCTCATTTTTTACAGCATAATAATATTGATGTTATTCATGTCCACGATATGAGAATAGCTGGAGCGGTATTTAAGGCAAATAAAGATTTTAATCTGCCAATAGTTTTGGATTTGCATGATAATATGCCTGAGATAATGAAGTTTTATCCCCACACTCAAAAATTTCCAGGTAAATATTTAATATCTCCAAAAAAATGGAAAAAGAAAGAAGAAGAATTTATTCAACATGCGGATAAAATTATAACAGTATCTAACGAGTTTAAGCAGGAGATAATCAGTAGAACTAAAATTTCAGAAAACAAAATAAAAGTAGTTCCAAACACAGTCAATCAATCTTTCTATAAAGATTTTGTTGAGAACGAGAATTTAGTATCAAGATATAAAGATGATTTTGTTATTTTATATGTTGGCGATACTGGAATTAGAAGAGGGTTATTGACCGCAATTGAAGCTATCCCGAAGATAAAAGAAGCTATTTCTAATGTTAAATTGGTAATTGTTGGGTCAAGTTCAGCAGATGAAATATTAAAACAAAAAGTAAAAGATTTGGATGTTGACCAATATGTCGATTTTCAAGGATGGCAAGATGTGTCATTATTTCCATCGTATATTTTGGCCAGTTCAATCGGTATTTCACCGTTGTATAAAAATATTCAACACGACGTAGCCTATCCAAATAAGATTTTTCAATACATGAGTTTTGCCAAACCAGTTTTGGTTAGCAATGCAACTGCCCAAAAAAATATAGTAGAAAAAACAAAGAGTGGTTTGGTACACATTGAAAAAGATGTTAATGACTTTACTTCAAAGGTTTTATCATTATATAATGATAAAACTTTACGTAATACCTTTGGTGAAAATGGAAAAAAATTTATTGAAAATGAATTTTGTTGGGAAAAAGCATCAAAAAGTTTGATTGAACTTTATGAAAATTTAAAAAATTGAAAGTCCTAATCATTACATATTATTGGCCTCCTGCAGGTGGTTCGGGCGTACAACGTTGGTTAAAATTTGTTAAATATTTAACGCAATTTGGTGTTGAACCTATTGTTTATACTGTTGATAATCCAAACTATGCCATTGAGGATGAATCGTTATTAGATGAGGTGCCAAATTCAATTAAAATATTAAAACAGCCCATTAAAGAGCCAAATAATATTTTAAAATTTTTTGGCAATAAAAATAAGAAAACAAGTGCAGGATTTTTAAATGCTAATCCCACTTTTTTTGGTCACATAATGCAATACATCAGAGCTAATTATTTTATACCCGATGCAAGAAAATATTGGATTAAACCTTCGGTTAGCTATTTGTCAGATTATCTTAAAAGTAACCCAGTTGATGCTGTAATAACTACTGGCCCACCACATAGTTTGCATGTAGTTGGGTTGCAATTAAAAAAGAAATTAGATATAAAATGGATAGCGGATTTTAGAGATCCATGGACGGATATTGATTATTTTCATCAATTGCCTTTAACACAAAAGAGTATACAAAAACACCATCAATTAGAAGAGGAAGTTGTAAGTAAGGCAGATTATACTTTGGTGGTGGGCAAAACAATGAAAGAAAGTTTTGTTAAATTTAATAGTAACATTCAGGTCATTACAAACGGTTATGATGGTAAATTGGATACTTCTAAAATTGAACTCGATAAAAAATTTACATTGGTTCATGTTGGACTCGTTAACATTGACAGAAACCCGAAAATGCTATTTAAAGTGCTTTCAGAGTTGATAACTGAAAATGAAGACTTTGCTGAAGATTTTCAAATGGTATTTGTAGGTAAATTAGCAAATGAAGTAGTACAAAGTTTAGAAATGGAAAATCTAAGATCAAACACAAAAATCATAGATTATGTTCCGCATAATAAAGTTGTAGAATTTCAAAAAAGTGCTCAAGTGCTTTTGTTGTTAGTAAATAATGTGCCGAGTGCTAAAGGAATTATTACGGGTAAAATATTTGAATATTTACAAGCACAACGCCCCATCTTGGCCATTGCACCGACTGATGGTGATTTAGCAGAAATTATTTCCAGTACAAATTCTGGTTCGGTTATCGATTTCAATGATGGAGACAAACTAAAAAAGAAAATATTAGAAATGTATAATATGTACAAAACCAATACTTTAAATTGCAACTCTAACAATATTGAGCACTATCATCGTAAAGCTTTGACTAAGCAATTAGTAAATGTGTTAAATGAAATAGTTAAATGAAACGAACATAAATTTTTTTAATTAAAAGCTACCCGCAGCGGTATGATTAAAATAAATTTATGAGAGAACGAGTGTAACGAGTGGTTGCATGGGTTCTTAAATTTTTAAATAGCTTATTTGCTGGTAGTTAAAAATTTTAAACACATGAAAAAAATAATAACCATATTAGGAGCAAGACCCCAGTTTGTGAAAGCAGCGGTACTAAGCAGGGTAATAACATCGCATCAAGAAATAGAAGAAATAATTGTACATACAGGTCAACACTTTGATACTAATATGAGTGCGGTGTTCTTTGAAGAAATGGACATTCCGATGCCTAAATATAACCTAGACATAAATGGCTTGGGACATGGAGCCATGACGGGTCAAATGTTAGAGAAGATAGAAAAAGTTTTATTAGATGAAAAACCCTCTTTAATTGTGGTTTATGGAGATACTAATTCTACTATTGCTGGAGCATTAGCAGCAAAAAAATTAGGTATTAAAGTGGTGCACATTGAAGCAGGTTTGCGTTCTTTTAATATGAATATGCCCGAAGAGATTAACCGGATTTTGACCGATAGAATATCCGATCTGCTATTATGCCCAACTCAAACCGCTGTTGACAATTTGAATAAAGAAGGTTTTTCAAATTTAAATATTCGGATCGTGAATTCAGGAGATATAATGAAAGATGCAGTTGAATTTTACGGTAAAAAATTAGAAGAAACATCAAATATAATTAACAGGTTATCCTTGCAAGAGGATGATTTTGTATTGGCAACAATTCATCGTCAAGAAAACACGGATAATATTGAAAAACTAAAATCTATTTTTGAGGGACTGGAAAAAATAAATAAGCATAAAAAGGTAGTTTTGCCATTACACCCTAGAACAAAAAATATTTTAAAAAAGTATAATTTATCTTATAATATCACTACCATAGATCCTGTTGGCTATTTTGATATGCTAGCTTTACTAAAAAATTGTCAAATGGTAATAACCGATAGCGGAGGTTTGCAAAAAGAGGCCTATTTTAACAAAAAACATTGTATTATTGCCAGAGAAGAAACTGAATGGACCGAGTTGGTTGAAAATGGATTTGCTCAAATTGTTGGGAGCAATACCCAAAAAATTATAGCAGTTTATGAGGAGTTTTCATCCAAAAAATCTGATTTTTCTAAAAATTTATATGGAGAAAATGTTGGAGAAACTATGTATATCGAGATTTTGAAAATAGTTCAGAGTTAGCTGTTAAAAAAAATATTAAAATGAGTTCCGATATTTTCCCCCTGAGGGGAAATGTCCGCAGGACAATGGGGCTGAACTTATAAACGCTTAAACTTACGCTCATGCAATTACCTAAATTTTTACTTGGAGATAACACAGATTTTCCCGATGATATTTTTATTGTGCATACCGATTACCCTCAATTTATTATCAATTTAGTAAATGATGAAATTGAATGGTTAGAAGATGTTACTGGAGAAAACCAGGAAGAACTTACTAACGAAATAAATGATTTAATTGAGCAGGCTTCTGTTTTTTATGATAGAGAAATGGAGCGATATCAAGACTAAAAAAAAGGCTGTCTAAAAAGTTTTTAGGTACGTCATTCTGAATTTATTTCAGAATCTCAACTTCCTATTATAAATTTTTGTTAGAATCTGAAACAAGCCTGCCTGTCGGCAGACAGGTTCAGATTGACGAAAATTTTACTTTTTAGATAGCCTTTTTATAATTTTTAAAAGTTAGACTTTATAACCCTCCTTTCAATTCATCTTGCCACTTAGCAAGTTCTTTCCATTTACCTTCAGCGGCCATTTTAGCTTGAGCAGGCCAAGTTTTAGGATTGTGAACTCTATAGCGAGGGCCGGCGTTGTCTAAAATCTTTTGTAATCTACTAACTTCCGCTTTTGATAATTGAACGAAGCTCCATATACCATCGTCATTTAACAAACCTTTTATTTTTGGACCAATACCTTCTACTTTCGTTAAATCATCTTTAATCGAATCATCGGCTTTGCTAGGAACTACAGTAGCTGCCAAAGAAGCAGTTGTAGCTGCTGCACTAGCCGCTAAAACACTTTTTTCTTTGCGACATGCGGCCAATTCAGCCTCTAGACCTTTAATTTTAGAGGAATAATCGGTTGTGTCATTATCACCTCCAAAAAGTTGTTTTAATAACCATCCTAATAGCAAACCAAGTATAAAGGCTCCTAATAACCATAAAAACCATGGCCAAAACATATCTGAACCATCGCAAGCTGTTGTATTTATTTGTAATGCTAACATAATTTTATTTTTTAGTTGTTGATTTATTTTATTTCTAATTCTACCCTACGGTTTTTCTGCATACCCTCTTCCGTATCGTTTGAGGCTATTGGATTGTTTTCGCCTTCTGTTCCAACTGAAATCCGGTTGCCCTCCACTCCTAACTCTACCAAAATTTTCTTAATTTCCTTAGCTCTTATTAAACCTAACCTCATGTTATAGCCGGGTCTACCTTTATTATCGGTATGACCTGTTAAAGTTATGGTTTTTTCATTCCCCTTAAGATTTTCTGCCACTTCTTTCAGATAAGTGTTAATGTTGTCGTTCTCCAATTTTTTTGCAGAGTTGTAAGGAAAATAAATCAAGGTTTTGTTGTCTATTTCTTGAATGTTTTCATTTCTGACTTTCCATTCTAAAATAGTACCGCCAAAAGGTGCAGTTTTAGCCGCTTCTGAATCACCTATCAATTTACTGTCAATTTCCATTCTGTCCATGGCAATTGAATCGGATAAAATTTGCCTTACCGCATCGGCCCTGGCCAATCCAATATTTTCAAAGGAAGTGTTGTTAACTTCGTCTTTGTAATAAGGGCCAACAATCCTTAATAATTTACCTTCGGCATCCGCTGATTGGATTTCGTTCTTTTTATCTGGCCAAAGGTCGTTGGTAATTGGTTTGGCAGAATTCCAATCATACACTAATGGGCCATACTTGACCTCAGCGGCTGCTGGTGCTATATCTTCTTTTGTTTCAACTTGCACGGCGTTGTCGCAACAGAGTATGGTGTCTTTATACCATTTCCAGCTAAACCATGCTAAAATAATGAACAAAAGAAATAGCATTAATGCTAAAAATTTCTTCATGTTTTGTAGTTTTAGTTAATATTTAGTTTTGTTAAAAGTAAGCAAAAATTCTATAAAAGTATAATTTTGAACACTATAGCATTATTTTTTTGCTGCTTCAACCAATTCTAATTGATTGGTGTTGACTTTTGTGGTAAATAATCCATAATTAATGGTCGCTATATTTTTTTCAATTTTATCAATAGTGCCAACCGATTTTCCATCTGGTAACCGTACCCTGTCGTTTACTTTGAAAGTGTAGTCGGCTTTTGTCTTTTCAACTTGTTTTTTAAGTGTATTTTTTTTCTCCCTAATTTTTTTTACTTCAATTAAAACCTCTTTATTTACTTCTTTCAACTTTCTTTCGGTCGTTTTTTTTACTTCAATTTCTTTTTTCTTTTGAACTTTGGTTTTTTTCTGAGGTTCATGTAATGTAGCATATTTATTTTTTTCGATTAATATCCATTTCATAAAATCGGATAACAGTTTCTTTTTGTTATTGGATTGAAAATAGGTATTGGACATTTCATTTATCTTTCTGCCAATTGATAACATTTTTTGGTTGTTATCATATAACTCTTGAAAACTTTCCAATTTTTCTTGAATTTTTAATTCCTTTTCAGAAAGATTATCGGTATGTGCTTTTGCTTTGTCTTGTTCTTTTTCTAAATTATCAGAGGTTCTCTGCAATTTATTTCGCTCTTTTTGAAGTTTAGAAATTGTTTTGTCTAATCGGATTTTACCACGTTCTACTTTCTTTTTTGCTCTGTTTATCAAACTGAACGGAATGCCATTTTTTTGTGCAACTTCAAATGTAAATGAACTTCCGGCCTGACCGATAAATAATTTAAATAGAGGCTCTAAGGTTCTCTCATCAAATTGCATATTGGCATTGGTTACATTCTCCAATTCGTTTGCCAACACCTTTAAATTTGAGTAATGCGTGGTTATTACGCCATAGGCATTTTTATTGTAAAATTCTTCTAAAAAAATTTCGGCTAATGCTCCACCTAATTCGGGGTCACTGCCAGTACCAAACTCGTCAATTAAAAATAAGGTGTTCTCATCACATTTTCGTAAAAAGTTACGCATATTTTTTAAACGATAGCTGTAAGTGCTTAATTGGTTTTCAATGGATTGGTTGTCGCCTATATCAGTTAAAATAGTGTCAAAAAAATATACCTCACTGCGTTCATGGACGGGAATCAATATTGCAGATTGTATCATAACCTGTAGTAACCCAATGGTTTTTAAAGTAATACTTTTTCCACCGGCATTTGGACCAGAGATAACTATAATTTGCTGATTTTGATTAAGTTCTAAGGTTTGAGGAACAGTATCAATCTTCTTCTTAGTATTGGATTCCAATAATATGGGATGATAAGCATCACGCAACAACACTTTTTTCTCATTAGATATTTTAGGAAGCAATCCGTTAATTTTTTGAGCATATTTAGTTTTGGCCAACACCAAATCTAGATGCGTAAGATAAAGTTGAAACTGTTCTAGAAGATTTTTGTAAGGACTAATCTGATCAGTTAACATTTTTAAAATCCGAACCACTTCTTGTTGCTCTTCATAAATTAAATCTTGCAATTTTCTACTTAATTTTAAAGTAGCTTCCGGTGCAATATAAACTATGCTTCCGGTTTTTGAATTTCCTAATAAAGAGCCCTTTACCTTTTTTCTGTGCATAGAAAGTACCGCCAAAACCCGCTGATTGTCAATAACAGATTCTTTGATGTCGTCTAAATAATCATTGGCAGCATAGTGGTTAAGGGCTTTGGTAAAACTATTGCCAATTTCGCCCCTAACAGAATTCATTTCTTTACGGATTGCTTTTAACTCAGTACTAGCATTATCTGAAACCTCTCCAAAGCGATTGATAATTTTATGGATACTTTCGTGAATGACTTTTGTGTGTTCAATATTTTGAGAGGCTTTAAAAAGAGCAGGAAAATACTCGGCAAATTTTTTAAAATATATTAGCAATTCAATTGTAGTTTCAGAAACCGCTGCCACTTTTTGAAAAGCTTGGGCCTCTAAAAAACTATTTTCGATACCTAACAAATGAATTTCTTTTGTAATTTCATCAAATTGATGATTGGGTATGCGATTATCGCTAATAAATGAGGCTAAATATTCATTTGTTTGATGTAATTGGTCAACTAAATTTTGTTTGTTCCGAATAGGTTCAATCTCTAAAACGGCTTTTTTGCCCAAACTAGAATGGCAGTAGTTGGCAATGCGGTTCAACACGATGTCAAACTCTAAATCTTTCAATGTTTTATTTGTGATTTTACTACTCAAAATTGTATTTTTGGTCAAACAAAAGTAACTAAAAAATAGTTTCTCCTATTACAGGGAATTAATCGAAAACTAGACTCATGAACGTTAAAATTGCTGAAAGCTGGAAACCTATTTTAGAAAAGGAGTTTAACGCAGATTATTTTAAGGATTTAGCTGCTTTCGTAAAAAATGAATATAAAAAATATACTTGCTACCCTAAGGGTGCTGATATTTTTGCAGCTTTTGAATACTGTTCCTTTGAAGATTTAAAAGTTGTAATTATAGGACAAGACCCTTATCATGGAGTAGGGCAGGCCAATGGTCTGTGCTTTTCGGTTAAAGAAAATATTGCCCTTCCACCTTCTTTGATTAATATTTTTAAAGAAATTGAAACTGATCTGAGCAAGCCAATTCCGTTGCATGGAAATTTAGAACGCTGGGCAAAACAAGGTGTTTTATTATTAAATGCTACGTTAACGGTTAGAGCTCATCAAGCAGCATCACACCAAAATAAAGGTTGGGAAAACTTTACGGATGCCGTTATCTCACAAATCTCAAAGCATAAAAATAATGTGGTTTTTTTGTTGTGGGGCGGTTATGCCAAGAAAAAGGTAAAGTTAATAGATAACAAAAAACATTTGATTTTAACCAGTGGGCACCCTTCTCCGTTAAGTGCTAATCGTGGGTACTGGTTTGGTAACAAGCACTTTAGTAAGACCAATACTTTTTTACAGGGTAAAGGATTGCAACCTATTAACTGGTAGCTTAATTTTTTTCTCTGAAAATCAATCATTTAAAAATATTATTTAAAATAATTCTAAATAAGGTTTTTTCTTTTCAATTTCCGTTTTATATTTGCGGCTTAATATATTATTTATAATAAGTCTAAATAAGAACAATGAAAAAAATCAACCTACTTTGCGGTTTGTTAATAGTCATAAATTTAACAAATTTGAACGCACAGCAAGATACCGTTCCGCAACAAATAAATGCGGCACAACGCTTAATATCTACAAATGTTAATAATGGAGTAATCGTCGGTGGTTATGGAGAAATAACTTATAATCAGCCAGAGGGAGATAATGGCGAACTGGATGTTCAACGTTTGGTTTTGTTATTAGGGTATAAATTTAGCGATAAAGTCCAATTTGTTACTGAAATAGAGTTTGAACATGTAAAAGAAGTTTATGTTGAACAAGCTTTTGTAAATTATAACGTGGCGGATAATTTTAATATTCGTGGTGGATTAATGTTGGTGCCAATGGGTATAGTAAACGAATATCATGAACCAACTACATTTAACGGTACCGAAAGACCAGCTGTTGACAATGTGATTGTACCTACTACTTGGCGTGAGATTGGAATTGGTGTAAACGGACGTTTACCAAATTTGAATTTGGGCTATCAAGCTTATGTTTTTAACGGGTTTAAATCGACTAACGACAGTGGTGAAGGTGGAATAAGTGGAATTTTAAATGGTTCTAACGGCTTACGAAGTGGTCGTCAAAAAGGAGCACAATCAACAATGAGCAGCCCAACGTTTGCCTCAAAAATTGATTATTATGGTTTGCCCGGATTGCGTTTGGGCCTATCGGGTTATTTTGGTAAAACCCAGACTGATGACGGGTTAGAATCTCTAGATGGATCAACTATAGGAATAAGTATGTTGGGTGTTGATGCACGTTATACCTATCAACGTTTTTCTGCAAGAGGTCAATTTATCTACGCCTCGTTATCGGATACAGAAGCTTACAATAATACTACAGGAAAAGATTTAGGTAGTGCTTTACAAGGTTGGTATGTAGAAGGGGCATATAATTTATTGCCACAGCATAACAAACAGAAACTGGTAGCTTTTGCGAGATACGAAAATTACAATACACACGCCGATGTGGCTGGAAATTTAGCTATAAATGATGCTTATAACAGAACAGATATTACCACAGGTTTAAGCTATCATATAGCCCCTGGGGTTGTTGTTAAAGGCGATTATCAATTCAGAGACAATGCCTTGTCTGGAGATACAATAAAGGACAGATTAAATTTTGGGATTGGTGTTTGGTTTTAATACATTAATTTTGAACGCAATAAAATAGTAACAGAATGATTTTTTGTAGTAGAGTATTTCTTCTTTTGTGCCTTGCTTCTATCACGGTCAATGCACTACAATTGCCCAAGAATATTCAAAAAAAAGTAGATAAAGAAATACGATCTGCATTTGATATAGAAGAATACACATTGGGAGCCATTGAGGTTTCCAAGGAGGTAAATGCAAAATCGGTTACTAAAATCACCAAAAACAATCTATATAAAATCATTAAAAGCGACACTGTAATCGGATATGCGTTTATTGATAAAGCACCAAGTAAAACCGATCAGTTCGATTATTTGGTGCTTTTTGATAAAGAGCTGATTTTAAAAAAATCAAAAGTATTAATTTACCGTGAAGAATATGGTGGTGAAATTAGCAGTAAACGTTGGCTAAAGCAGTTTGAAGGTAAAAATAGTTCAGAACAACTTAAATATGAAAAAGATATAATAGCAATTTCAGGAGCTACTATCTCTGCAAAATCAATGACGGTTGCCATTAACAATCTGCTCAAAACGGTTGATATTCTTCAAAAAAACAATTGTTTATAATGAAGATCAACGGACTTATACTAACCTTTCCCATAGAGCTAAAATTATTAATTGGTGCGTTTTTGATCGTATTGAGTGTTGGTTTTTATACTGGGTTGTTATTTGTAAATGAAACTTCAACCGTACAACCAAATGGTATAGAAGAAAATTATTTAGGCAATGAAGATGTAGAGGATGCCGAAGTAATGAAATTCAAAAAATCGCCAAAAGAAATGTTATCTATCGTCCATAGCCATATTTTGTCTATGTCATTGATATTCTTTTTGTTGGGACTCATTCTATCCATTACAAAGTTGTCAAAAAAGATAAAATTATTTTTAATGATCGAGCCATTTTTTTCGGTGCTGTTTACCTTTGGCGGATTGTATTTACTGTGGAAAGAAATGTTGTGGATGAAATATGTGGTTATGTTTTCAGGAACATTAATGACATTATCTTTTACGGTTTCCGTCCTTATAATTTTTTCTCAATTGGTTCGGAAACAGAATTAATCTTATAATACTAAAATCAATCTAAATAAAAATCGTAAATTCGCGTGCAATTAATTATTACGTAATTAGATTGCACATGAATACTCAAAATTCAAAGATTGTAGGCGAAGGTTTAACCTATGACGACGTACTATTAGTCCCTGCCTTTTCGGAAGTCTTACCACGCGAAGTTAACATCCAGACAAAATTTACCAGAAATATCACCATTAACATTCCTATTGTATCCGCCGCTATGGATACCGTAACAGAATCGGCTATGGCCATAGCTATGGCTCGTGAAGGAGGTATTGGGGTGCTTCATAAAAACATGTCTATCGAGCAACAAGCTACAAAGGTGCGAAAAGTAAAACGTGCTGAAAGCGGAATGATAATAGACCCAGTTACCCTACCGCTAACCGCAACCGTGGCCGATGCAAAAAATAGTATGAAAGAGCACAGCATTGGTGGAATTCCTATTGTGGACGATAAAGGGTTGCTCAAAGGGATTGTTACCAACAGGGATTTGCGTTTTGAGCATCAAAGCAATAGACCTATCACAGAAGTTATGACTTCTGAGAACTTAATCACCGCTCCCGTCGGCACTTCATTAAAAGATGCCGAAAAAATCCTACAAAAGCATAAAATCGAAAAACTTTTAATAGTAAAAGACGATAAACTAGAAGGCTTAATTACATTTAGGGATATTACAAAAGTAACGCAAAAACCAATTGCCAATAAAGACAACTTTGGGCGATTAAGAGTAGCGGCAGCCATTGGTGTAACACCGGATGCGGTGGATAGAGCAGAGGCGTTGATAAATGCTGGGGTAGATGCCATAGTTATAGATACTGCACATGGCCATACTAAAGGCGTAGTTACTGTGCTAAAAGAAATTAAGAAAAAATTTAAGGAAATAGACATTATAGTTGGGAATATAGCCACGGCAGAAGCCGCTAAATATTTAGTGGAGGCTGGTGCTGATGCCGTTAAAGTAGGCATTGGGCCAGGCTCAATCTGTACTACAAGAGTGGTAGCCGGGGTCGGGTTTCCTCAATTTTCGGCGGTGCTGGATGTTGCCGAGGCTATTAAGGGGAGTGGAGTGCCAGTAATTGCAGATGGAGGAATCCGTTATACGGGAGATATTCCCAAAGCTATTGCAGCTGGTGCTGACACCGTTATGCTGGGCTCATTATTGGCAGGTACAAAAGAGTCGCCAGGAGAGACGATTATTTACGAAGGTAGAAAATTCAAATCTTACAGAGGAATGGGTTCTGTAGAAGCCATGAGACAAGGAAGTAAAGATCGATATTTTCAAGATGTTGAAGATGATATTAAAAAACTGGTTCCGGAAGGCATTGTAGGCCGCGTACCTTACAAAGGTGATTTGTTTGAGAGTATCCATCAATTTATTGGAGGTTTACGGGCAGGTATGGGTTATTGTGGTGCAAAAGATATTGAAACCTTAAAAACTACCGGAAAATTCGTAAAAATTACGGCTTCTGGTATTAATGAAAGTCATCCGCACGATGTAATGATTACCAAGGAGTCTCCAAATTATTCTAGACGATAATCAGTATATTTATCCTCAATAATTTAAAAAATGGGAATTTTAGTATAAAAAAGCAATAAATAACAAAACCTTTTGATGTAAATTATACTTTTATTAAAGAAGGCACGTTATTTTATTGCATTTAATTCCCATTCCGTAGTTTTATGAAAATTTTTCAATTTTCTTAGCTGCGGAATGTTCTTTTATAACGTGCCTAAACTTTCAATATAATTGTTAAAAGGGGTTATTCTAAGTATAATAATTATTTGACAATATACGCTTTTTTTATATAATCTAACTTTGGGAAAGTAGATTTTAAATACGAATTGCCATATTTTTGAATAGAATCTTGCTTTCTTCCAGGGTTTTCTCCATAATCATCATAAAATGTTTTAACCACATCCATTCCATCGGTAACCTTAGCAATTACCGGAAACCCGGTTACATCACTATAAAATATAGAATCAAGCCTTGCATTGTTTTTTAGGTTGATAAATAACTGTGTGCTCCTAGATTTTGGTCCACCTCTGGCAAACGCAATTGTACCTTCTGCATTGCTCTTTTTAACAGGCTCGTCAGGTATTTTATAGCTGTTCCATGCTTTGTTCAGATCAGAGTTATCATGGATACCGAATTGAGCAACAAAATTAGGAACTACCCTGTACAATGCAATATGAGTATAAAAATCAGTAGAAATTAATTGGTATAATCTATCAACAGCTTTGGGAGACCATTCTCGGTGTGCTTCAATATCAAAATTACCTTTTGTAGTCTCAAACCTAGCTTTGAAGACTGCTGGGGCTTCTTTTTTGAGCCATTTTTCTTTAATTATTTTTTTTCCACAAGCACTAGAAACAAGAATCAAGAATATTAAAATTGTATAAAAAAAGGGTTTCATCTACTAAATTTATATTTTAAAAGTCTCCATGCAACTTTTAGTAAAGTTTATATACAAACTTATCAAAAATCTCTTAATAATTAATGATTTAGTGTAGTAGTAATGTTTATTCAGTAGTTTCATTAACAACAACAGCCAATTTATTACCAAACGGGCTAATAGCTATTCTGGTTATACCGTTTAATCCATAAGCGGACAATGAGGCAAATTCGACCCAAGTTTTATCAACTCCGGGTTTTAATTTATACAATTTATCGTCTTTGCCCATAATCATGGTGCCATCTGGTGTCCAAGCTAAATCTTGGGCATCTTCCAAAGGATCGGCTAAGTATACTTTTTCGCTTGTTATAGGGTCAATGGAATAGATTTCAGGATCCTCATGTTCTAAGCTAATAATACTTAATAACTCTGTATTAGGTATTTTTAATATAGATCTACCTATATTTTTATCAATAGGATATTTGATTTTGTATTTTAAGTTAGAAACTTCTAATGAAGAAGGGTCTCCTATTACGAAAGAGGCCAGCATTTTTTTAGATATCCAAACATGGTAGCCAACAGGTAAATTTTCAATGAGTACTTCTTGCTTTTTACCGTTAAATTTGTATTTCCACAAAAGTTGATTGCCATCTTCCTCTAACCTAATGGCTGTAAAATACTTTTTATCAGGCGTTTGAATAGGAGAATATTCACTAGCTTCGGTTTCTGTCAGCCATACATTTACATTATTTTTAATATCGTAGAGTGCAATATCGGTTTGCTCGTTACGGGTTGAGGAGTATAGTACGCCAGAACCATCATTTAAAAATGAAGGTTGATTATCGTAACCTTTATTGTTAGAAATATTTATAGGATTGTCAATTACAATGATACTATCTCCATGAATAAAATCAAATAAATAGATGTCTGTATCGGTTTGACCAAAACCGTAAGTAGCCATCGTAAGTAGTAAACAAAGTATTTTTATTTTCATATATAAAATTATTATCAACTTTATTACTTTTTTTAAAGTAATAAATGATTAATTCTTTAAATAAGTTGTTTAGTTTTGAGATAGGGTTGCAACAAATATAGATATTATTTAAATTGATTTACTATTTCGAAATTGTTATTTTAAATCAGTTTTTAACAATATTTTAGATACTATTACCCAAAGTAACAATAACTCTGCCAAAATAGAACGTAAATTTTACTGTTAAATTTTGCTGTTGTACATTTTATGTCAATTTAATTTTAATGCCACATTATGATGCTAAATTGTTATAACACAAAAAACCGCTTTAATGTTTCCATTAAAACGGTCTAAAGATTGGTTGGTTGATTGCATTTTTATGTTGCTATAATCTAGTTAAAACAACTTTTGGGTCAATACCTTTGCAGGTACTGTTTCTCTAATAACGTCATAATCAGTCAATTTATTTTGAATACTATTAATTAACTTTTCAGAAATGTTTTTTTCATTGTTCCATTTTGTTAAAGATAACCATGTTTTTACATCCTCTAATTTCAATTGATAACGCTTGGAGAACATCTGAATTAATTGTTCGTTTTCCAATGGGTTTTCAAAATATTTCAATTGATTGTTAATTACCTCAATGATAGTCCTAATGGCTTCATTCTGATTCTTTAAAACCTCGTTTCGAACAGCTATTACAAAACAAGGCCATGGGGTTTCAATATTATCAATTCTTCTAAAAGTACCATTGTCAACATAAGGTTTGGTCATAAAGTGTTCCCACATAAAATAATCAGCAGTTCCATTAGTTAAGGCATTAACTCCACCTTGCAAATTTTTAACTAGCACATATTCTAATTGTTCAATATCAAAACCTTGTTCCACTGCATTTACTTTTGCCATAAGTTGAGATCCTGAGCCATATCTACTAATGGCAATTTTTGCATTTTCAAGTTCCGAAACTGAATTAAATTCTGAACTTTTTGCCACATGAATTCCCCACAACAATGCAGAATCAACATATACTTTAACAATTTTACTTGGGTTGCCAGCTATTATATCTTTAATAATACCTTCGGTTAAAATAACGGCAGCATCAATACTACCATCGCGTAATGCGGAACACATGGCACCGGTACCACCAGGAAATTCTTTCCATTGCAGGTCAACATTCTTATCTTTAAACTTATTGTTTTCTATGGCGAAATGCCAAGGTAAATTAAAGTGTTCTGGCACACCTCCAATGGTTATTTTGTTCATGATTTTACTAACTTATTTAGGGTATAGGTAATTAATTTTTCAATTACTTGTTGTGGATTTTCACTAAAAGTACCACTTGCTCTGTTGGCAATAATAGCGTTCATTGATAGGGCTTCATGACCCAATAATTTTGCTAAACCATAAATTGCTGAAGTCTCCATTTCTAGATTGGTAATTTTTTCACCTTTATAGTTAAAGCTATCAATTTTAGAGTTTAAAACAGGGTCTTGTAACGCTAAGCGTAAAACCCTACCTTGTGGTCCATAGAAACCATTAGCCGTTGCAGTAATTCCCTTAAATATTTCACTATCAGAAATTTTTTGTTCTAAAATTGAACTTGCTTTAACCGCATAAGGTCTTGCTTTTTTGATGCTCCAATCCGTGTGTTTTATAAAAGCATCTTCAATTTCTTTTTCTAAAATACGCTCACAATCATAAGCACGTAAAGTGCCATCCATACCTAAGCCATAAGATGATAATACAAAGCTATTTACTGGAATATTATTTTGCAAAGAGCCAGAAGTACCGATACGTACGATGGAAAGCTCTGTATGTTCTAATTTTACAGTTTTTGTATCTAAATTAATATTTACCAATGCGTCAAGTTCATTTAGTACAATATCAATATTGTCAGGGCCAATGCCTGTTGAAATTACGGAAAGCTTTTTACCTTTATATATACCCGTTACCGTTTTAAATTCCCTTTTTTGAGTTTGAAAAAGAATGTTATCGAAATGTTTAGCAACAGTTGCAACCCTATCTTGATCGCCAACAAAAATAATGGTATCAGCAATATTTTCGGGTTTTAAGTTTAGGTGATATATGCTACCATCTTTATTTAAAATAAGTTCAGAAGGGAGGATGGGTTGCATAGTTTTTCTGTTTAGCTTCGCTGATTATTTTCTCTAGTTCGTATTTGTTAGTAATATTTTGCTCCAAAAGATCAAACAAAAACCTACTCATTTCAATAGTTGTGGTTTTTCTGTTAAAAAATTGAAGGATTTATGAGTTTCCTCCTTTGAGGGGAGGGTTAGGGAGGGGCTTTACCCTCCTACACGTTTAACCGCAAAGCCCTTGTCCTTTAACATTTCCATGATTTTATCTCTAAAGTCACCTTGAATAATAATTTTATCATCTTTATAACTGCCACCAACGCTAAGTTTTGTTTTAATTTCCTTAGCGAGCTTTTTAAAATCGGAAGATGCTCCAGTGTAACCTTCTAAAATAGTAATGGGTTTGCCTTTGCGTTTTTCATATTTGCAGATAATAGGATCGTCTTGCAACCAAATATCGCTTTTCTCTTTTGGATTTTCTTCCTTTTCGGGTTTATGATCTGGGAATAAATTTTTTAACTGATCCTGTAAATCCATCTTCTAGATATAAGATTTTAGATTATTTTTTTATCAATCCTAACTCAATCAAACGTTCGTTTAAAAAGTCACCTGCGGTAATACCTCCATATAATTTGGGATGTTCTTCATCAATACAATTTTCTAGGCAATTTAAAGGCATTTCACTAATGGGGTGCATAAAAAACGGAATTGAATAACGTGAAGTGCCCCATTTTTCCCTAGGTGGATTTACCACTCTATGGATGGTGGATTTTAATCTATTATTTGAATGACGCGACAACATATCACCAACATTTATTACCAATTCATCAGGTTGGGCAATGGCATCTAACCAATCCCCCTTATGGTTTTGCACTTGTAAACCTTTGCCTTGGGCTCCCATTAACAACGTTATTAAATTTATATCACCGTGTGCTGCAGCCCTGACAGCATTTTTTGGTTCGCTGGTAATTGGTGGGTAATGAATAGGCCTTAATATGCTATTTCCATTTTTTACATAATTGTCAAAATAATACTCATCTAAATCTAAAAATAGAGCCAAAGCCCGTAAAACAAAAACCCCAGTTTTTTCGAGCATTTTGTAGGTTTCTTTACCCACTTTATTGAATTCGGGTAATTCGGTAACGGTAACATTATCAGGATATTCCTCTTTTAATTTGGGGTTATCTTCTACATATTGACCAAAATGCCAAAATTCTTTTAAATCGCCCTCTTTTTTTCCTTTTGCACTTTCTTTACCAAACGAAACATAACCACGTTGCCCACCAATGCCTTCTATTTCATATTTTCGCTTGGTTTCGGTAGGCAATGCAAAAAACTTCTTAATTTCATTATATAAATTATCAACCAAATTATCGCTTAAAAAATGCCCTTTTAAAGCAACAAAACCAATATCTTCATAAGCTTTACCAATTTCTTTGACGAATTTTTGTTTTCTTTTAGGATCATCCGATAAGAAATCGGATAAATCTACACTTGGAATATTTTGCATGATGTGTTTTTTAGAGAAGTAAATTTAAAGAAATTATTTAACTTGGTTTTATAAATTATACTTTTAAAGTTTCACGCAATCGCCATCGCTATCAGGAAAAGAATTTGATGCTGTATTCTAAAAAAAAACTAGAGTTTTTAATATGGATATTATCATAGATGCCTCTCCCTGCCCGTCCGGCAGGCGGGCTTTGGGGAGGTCGCAATTGCCATTTGGCAATTACGGGTGGGGCTTATTTCGCCTTTTTATACAGCGGAATTAAATAAGAAAGTGTGTAATTGAAACCGAAACCCGAATTATTTAAAAAGACCCTGTTAAAACCAGGAACAAATAAATTTTTAAAATTATCTGGTTGTTTTGAGCTGATTACTTTTTTACCGCTAAAGCTAAACCCTAAATATAAATTATTGAAAAGCTCTGCTTTTACGCCCAATATTATTTCTCCCCAATGGGCATTTAGGCCATCGAATTTTTGTCCGTTTTCAACAGTTCTTAAATCGTCATAAAAGACATCGTTATTTATGGTAAATGTGTTTAAAGTTTGACTAAAAGTACTGAATCCGTAACGAAACCCAACATAGATCATGTTCTCCATATCCAGCCAATTTTCATAGGCATTATAGTCAACGCCTAATTTAATATAGGAGCCGTTGGTAGTAAAATTGATAAAATCTTCGTCGGTTGTATTTTCCATATAACCCAATTCGGCTGCAGCAAAATATTTTTTGGTAATACGGTAATCACCAACAATTTCTAATCCTTTTCTTGTATTATCGAATGCTGTATGAATTGGATTGTATAAATCTAAACCGACCCGTAAACCATATTTATTCAAATAAATAGTGTCTTTTTGGTCTGAACCGATACCTTGTGTAAAAGCATAAGCAAAACAGAATAAAAATAATATGTTAATGTAATATCGTAACATGTGCTTTGGTTTCATTTTCAATTTCGGACTGTTCCACAACCAAACTTTTTATCCATCTTTCGCTATCATTAAAATCTCTATTAATGCTTACGTTTTTAAAAATAGACTTATACCCACAAGACCTACCTACAAATATATTTTCGGTCTCATAATTTACTTGTATTGTGTCTTGATTTATCAGGTCACTATTTTTACTATCAGAAGTGAGTACAATTGTAGTTTGCAATGCATAAATATTTAAAGGAATGCCAATGGAATCAGTACCAACGGTATCTAAACTTTTGTTCGTAATGTCCACATTTATTATTTCAATGGCCAAATTATTTACTGATTTTGAAGATTCATCATCCTCAAAATCATAAAAAGCAATTATTAACTTTGGCGTAATAGGGTCAATACAAATTTCATCACGTTCGCAACTTGACATCACAAAAATTGTGGTCAAAAATACGAGTAGAAATGGTTTGACTTTTCTCATTTAAATAAATTTTAACTAACCTTATCTATTTGACTTATTTATATAGATTGGATATCACCATGAATAGTTAAATACCCATTATTGCTTAGTTTTTAAACATGCTTTAATAAATGCCACAAATAGCGGGTGCGGATTTAGCACAGTACTTTTATATTCTGGATGGTATTGTACACCCACAAAATAAGGATGTTTTGGTATTTCTATGGTCTCAACCAAATTTGTTTTGGGGTTAATTCCAGAAATTACCATACCAGCTTTAGTGGCTTTCTCCAAATAATCATTGTTAAATTCGTAACGATGTCTGTGTCGTTCACTTATCATTTCAGTTTGATAGGCTTCATAAACTTTAGTGCCTTTTTCTAATTTACAATCCCATGCTCCTAAACGCATGGTCCCGCCCATATTGGAAATATTTTTCTGCTCTTCCATTAAATTAATAACCGGATGGGGAGTTTTTTTATCCATTTCGGTAGAATTCGCGTTTTCCAATCCTAATACATTTCTGGCAAACTCAATAACCGCCATTTGCATACCTAAACAAATACCTAAAAAAGGTATATTATTTTCTCTAATATATTGTATTGCTTTTATTTTACCTTCTACACCTCTAAGCCCAAAGCCCGGTGCTACCAAAATACCATCTAACCCTTTTAATTTTTTAGCTGCATTTTCTGTGGTAAGACTTTCGGAGTGGATCCAATGTAAGTTCACATTAATTTCTTGCGAAGAACCCGCATGGATAAAAGCTTCTGATATTGATTTATAAGCATCTTGCAGCTCAACATATTTACCAACCAAGCCAATTTCTACGGTATGTTTAGGATTTTTATGTTTGCGTAAAAAATCGTTCCATTGTTCCAAATTCGGTTTTGGATCCGTGGGTAATTTCAATTTTTTAAGTACTACTTCGTCCAAACCTTCGTCGTACATTAAATTTGGTACATCATAGATAGTATTTACGTCGATAGATTCAATTACATCTTCTTGCTGTACGTTACAAAAAAGGGCTAATTTTCTTTTAATATCATCACCAATAGGATGCTCTGTTCTACATACCAAAACGTCGGGATTTACACCACTCTGCATTAACATTTTTACCGAATGTTGTGTGGGTTTAGTTTTTAATTCACCCGCCGCCGCCAAATAGGGGACTAATGTTAAATGGATAACAACCGCATTTTCCCTCCCTAATTCCCATTCTAATTGACGAACAGCCTCAACGTAAGGTAAAGACTCAATATCACCAACGGTACCACCAATTTCGGTAAGGATGATGTCATAATCTCCAGTATTTCCTAAAAGACGGATTCTTCTTTTAATTTCATCAGTGATGTGTGGAATTACCTGAACCGTTTTTCCTAAAAAGTCGCCTCTACGCTCTTTATCGATAACCGATTGGTAAATTCTACCTGTAGTAACGTTATTGGCTTGTGAAGTTGGAATGTTCAAAAACCTTTCGTAATGCCCTAAATCTAAATCGGTTTCTGCACCATCATTGGTTACATAACATTCCCCATGTTCATAGGGATTTAGTGTGCCAGGATCAATATTAATATAGGGATCTAATTTCTGAATGGTTACCGAGTAGCCCCGAACTTGTAATAATTTGGCTAAAGATGCGGCAATTATACCTTTGCCAAGGGATGAAGTTACGCCTCCGGTTACGAAAATATATTTGGTATTCTTCATGTACTATTTGGTTTGGTCAAAAGTACAAACTCTTAATGTAATGGCAAATGTTTTTTTGAAAGGAAAATAGAAAAAGAAAATAGAGCCTAGAACATAGAGCCTAGAACATGGGTCTTAAACCTTAAACTTGGAACTTTGAACACGGAACAGAAAAACCTTTACCTCCCATCTTGCAAAGCAAAAACCCTTTTCAATACATCTGTAGTTCGCGAAGATACTTTGGTCCTGATTTCTTTTTCTTCTACTGCAATCATAGTATAAACACCCTGCAAAGCTTCTGTAGTGACATAATCGGTTAAATCGGGATTTACCTTTTTTACAAAAGGAATAGCATTATATTTGTTAATAAGGTTGGCCCAAATTTGATCTGCTCCGACTTTAGCAAAAGAGTTTTTTATAACCGGTTCAAATTTAGTATATAAAGCATCGGAAGTTCCAGATTTTAAAAATTCAGTAGCAGCGGTATCATCACCCAATAAAATGTTTTTGGCATCGGTAAACGTAATTCCCTTTACTGCATCTACAAAAATTGGTGTGGCCTCGCTAACAGCATCTTCTGCTGCCCTATTGAGGATTTTTATGCCTTCTTCGGCTAATTTGGTTAGACCGATATCTCGTAAAGCTTGGTCAACTTTTTGGAGTTCATCTGGTAACCCTATTTTAACCAAATCGTTTTTATAAAAACCATCTTCCATGGTTAATTTTTTTACCTGTTGGTCAATACCTTTATCCAATGCTTGTCTAAGACCGGTTGCAATATCGGCATTGCTTAAGGTACCATTTGGTAGTTGATTTACAACCTGGTTTAATTCAGCACAAGAATTAAAAGTTATAAGAATAACTAAAAAAATAGATTTATAATTAAGTTTAGACATAATTTTTTATAATGAATTTCGTGCAAACTTATTCATTTTTGAATTGGAAAGCTGAAATTACCGGCAAAACTTTATTGTCAAAATCGAATACTGCCTGATTTTCCCATGGCGAACCATCTGTAGCGTCTTTTCCGTTAAAAGCGACGAGTTCTCCGCCCCAATAACAAAAACCCTTACCTTTTTCGGTCAAAGTAATCAATTCTTTTATTTTGGTAATAAAATCTTTTTGTCCTTGTTGCGTTGCGGGGTATTGTGGTAAAATTTGTTCTTCCAAACCGACAATATTGTTGGTCCAGTCGTTCCAATCTAACGTAAAAGGGTAAGCAGTTTCAGCAATTAATATTTCTTTTTGATGTTTTTCACTTAACAGTGAGAGTTTGTTTTTGAGCACTGTCAAATCCTTACCGTGCCAAATAGGATAATAAGATAATCCGATATAATCGTAATCAATAGTATTTACTTGATCAAAAAACCAATCAGCATTATTAATACCTGCAAAGTGGATCATGATTTTAGTGTTTTCATTGTCATCTCTCACCGCTTTAACACCAGTACTTAAAATTTCTAAAAATTGATTTTTATTGGAATTTATATCGCCGTAGGGCAGTAGTAAACCAGGATTTATTTCATTTCCGATTTGAATTATGTCTGGTTTTATTTCAGACATTATTTTTTTGGTATAATTGTAAACACTATCCTTTAAAGCGGTAAAGGGAATTTGTTGCCAATCTTTTGGTGGGTCTTGTTTACCAGGATCGGCCCAAGTATCAGAATAATGAACGGTAAGCCAAACTTTTAACCCTAAATTTTGTAGTTGTTTTGAGAAAGATTTTACTTCATTGAAACCAGAATTTTCAGTTTCAGGACGATTCCAAATTCTTAATCTAACGGTATTTACACCATTTTTTTTAAGAATGGAAACCATATCCTCTGCTTTACCTTCCTTATTATAAAAAGCAATATTTTTTTTCTCAATTTCGGGTAATGACGAAAGGTCAACCGCACTAATATATTCTTTTGCAGAAGGTTCAATTATTTCTTTAGGGGAATTATTTGAACAAGAAAGAAAAAATAAAAAAGAAATAATTATTATATGCTTCATTCCTTCTTTTGAAATAAGTTGTTCATATGGTTTAGACTTGCACTTACATCAAAATACAGACCTTCAATACCATCTTCGTTTTCCGCCAAGGTTAAATAATCGTAATGGTCAATAAGACTTTGTTTTCCACCAAATTCATAGCCTAAAAGGCTTAACAAACTATATTCGTGCGTTGGGCTTATAACGAAAAAAGCGGTTTCTTTAGAAAGACCATCACCAGAGCTAAGCATGGCATCGGTAATAATTCTCATTTTTGTATAATCTTTTAAAAGACTTATAGAATCCTTCATTTGTTTTTCGGCATAGAGCTTATAATTAATAGCTTTTAGACTAAATGGATTGTACTTTAATAAAGAATCAGAATATTGTACGATTTTTTTTAGATCGTTTGCACCATAATTTTTCTTTTTTAAGGTAATCCTTAAACTGTCGGTATAGTCTGACCGAGTGTAAGGGGAATAACTTTCTTGATGGATAAAACCATAATACAAATGCCTTTTCTCGTCCAAGGTCATTGTAGTATCGGCATTATTGAACTTTTCAACTAGCTTAGGATAATAAAGGTTTGAGGCTTTTTGAACTATTTTCTTTTTAATAAGATCGTAATCGGGTTTCTTAATAGTTGTATTTTGAGCAAAACCCACTGTTACAAAAAGCAACAGAATACACGGCAAAATTTTTTTCATAACATATTAAAATAACTCCTACTTATTACGAATCTACAATATTTTCAAGAGAATAACGAAAATTTTAAAATATTATTGAATTTTAGACTAGATTTGGGCTTTAAAATAAGAATACGTTAATGCAGCAAATTACAAATACCATTTTAATGGTTCGTCCCATAAAATTCAGGATGAACGAACAGACTGCGGTAAATAATTATTTTCAAGAAGATCTTGACATCAAGAACAGTGAAATCAATAAAAAAGCCCAACTAGAATTCGATACTTTTGTAAATAAATTAAGAGCTGTCGGGTTACATATTATTGTTGTTCAAGACATTGAAAACCAAGATACTCCAGATTCTATATTCCCAAATAATTGGGTTTCTTTTCATGAAAATGGTGATGTTGCTATATATCCGATGTTTGCCGAAAATAGGCGACCTGAACGTAGGGAAGATATTTTTGACACCATTGAAAATGAAGGTTACATTATAAATAATATAGTAGATTATACTTCTGCCGAAGAAGACAATATCTTTTTAGAAGGTACCGGAAGTTTGGCTTTAGATAGGCAACACAGAAAAGCATATTGTGCATTATCTCCTAGGGCAGATGAGCAGTTGATTATTGAATTCTGCGAAGATTTTGAATATACTCCGGTAATTTTCACAGCGTACCAGTCAGTTAACGAAGAGCGATTGCCCATTTATCATACTAATGTTATGATGTGCTTGGCTGAAACTTTTGCCATTATTTGTTTGGACTGTATTGATGATAAAAAAGAAAGAAAAAACGTACTGAAACATTTAAAAGAAGATGGTTTGGAAGTCATTGCAATAACCGAAGAGCAAGTTGCCAGTTTTGCGGGTAATATGTTACAAGTTAAAGGTAAAGACGAAAATAGGTATTTAGTGATGAGCGAAGCTGCTCATAAATCTTTAACAAAAGATCAAATAAATAAAATCAATAGACACTGCGAAATATTATCAAGCCCAATTGACACAATTGAAACTTGTGGCGGTGGAAGTGCTAGATGTATGATGGCAGAGGTCTTCTTGCCAAAGAAAATTGAATAACAATTAACGTCCCAATAGCTATCGGTATTGATTTTTATAAAATTCTAACTTATTTTTTAATCTACTCTAACACTTTCGGGAACCAATATTTTATAATTTCCATTGTTTCTAATAACATCTCTAACAATAGAGGAGGAGATATATGACGTTTTTGCTGAAGTGAGCAAGAAAACAGTCTCTACAGGAGCTAAATCTCTATTGGTGTGGGCAATGGCTTTTTCAAATTCAAAATCGGCGGGGTTTCGTAAACCACGTAAAATAAATTTGGCATCTATTGCAGCACAAAAATCTACTGTTAAACCCTTATAGGTAACGACTTTCACTTTCGGAAAGTCTTTAAAAGCATCTTCAATAAATTGTTTACGTTTTTCTAATGAAAACATATATTTTTTTTCCGCATTAATGCCAATAGCCACCACCACTTCATCAAAAACTTTAACACCACGTTTTATAATATCGTAATGTCCTAAAGTTAATGGGTCAAAAGATCCGGGAAATAATGCTCGTTTCATAAAATTAAATATCAAATTTAAAGCTCCAAATTACAAATAATATCCAAATTACAATGTTTTAAGTATTCAAATTCTAGAGTTATATTTTGGCATTAGAGTTAATATTTGAGATTTAGAATTTATTTATTGGGATTTCACCTTTACGCTCCACTCATATTCAAATTTGGAAACAGAATCGCCGCTTTCGTCAAAACCTTCGGCAGTCATTGTTAATGTTTGACCTGCTTTGGTAGAAATCGTTTGTTCAATTGCTTCTTTTATTAAGTGAACATCTTTGCAAATAAAGTTTATTCTTCCCGTGGCTTTTTTGGTAAATGTTCCAGTTTGTTTGGTAACTAGCATGGATATTTTCTTACCACTTTCGTCAATTTGTTTCATTACCAAAATACCTGTTGCCAATTCTGATGCCATTCCTTGAGTTGCCCAATACAATGATTTGAATGGATTTTGATTTATCCATTTGTGTTTTACAGTAGCAACGGCTTCTTTATCTGTAATTGATTTAACCCTCACTCCCGAAATATATGCGGATGGAAGCTTAAAAAACAAGAATTTGTTTAAATTTTTGACCGTTAATTTTGACATTTATTAAATTTTAATGCAAGATAGTGAAATTATATGTTCCAATTATTTTCGAATATTAGCAGTCTCCTTTAATTTAATAAAATACTGATAATTAAGTATTTAAATATTGTAAAATTTTAAAAAGTTCAAATATTAGCTAACTTCGAGCAATGTTTAAATGTTAAATAAATGTTAAAATACAGTACTTTGTATTGCATAGTAATATCTTTTGTACATATATTTGCATAAGAAAGTATTATATAAGTCAAGAACATGTTAACTCAAAACGAAAAAAATACGGGATTCTTAATTCATTTATCAGCTTTTTTAAGCTTTGTTTTTCCTTTCGGTAGTATTATCGGTCCTGTAATTATGTGGTCTATTAGTAAAGATAGAAGTGATTATTTGGACAGAAATGGAATTGAAGCGGTAAACTTTAATCTAAGTTATACACTTTACCTATTTATTTTAGGAATGATAATGTTTCCGTTCGCCTTCGGTTCTTTTTTTAATTATTTGAGGCATATTGATGATTTTGATCAGTTGGATAATTTCAATTTTCATTTTGATTTTGACAACCTTTTTGGAATTTTAAGTATAGGCAGCTTAATAGCTATAATTGCTTTTGTAAGATTTATTTTAATAATTGTAGCGGCCATAAAAGCAAATAGAGGTGAAGTTTATAATTATCCGTTAACAATAAATTTTGTAAAAAAAGATTGAAATTCTAGAATTCTAAATTAAAGAGAATTATCAAAAGAAGTTTCTAAGCTCCCTCCCTTGTGGGGAGGGTTGAAGAGGGGCTAAACAAACCAAAACTAAGTATAATGATACAAATTTTAACAACATTACTTATTTACCTGATTAATCTTATTTTAATGGTAATTAGTAATTAAATGAAAACAGAATGAAGATAGAAAACACAAAAGCACAAATGCGAAAAGGCGTGTTGGAATTTTGCATCCTTTCCATATTACAAGATGGAGAAGCGTATACCAATGAAATTCTCTCTAGCCTTAAAGATGCTAAATTGCTTGTTGTTGAGGGCACAATTTATCCATTGTTAACAAGACTTAAAAATGCAGGTCTGTTAAGTTATCGTTGGGAAGAGTCCACATCGGGCCCACCAAGAAAATATTATGGGTTAACCGAAACAGGCACAATATTTTTAAAAGAATTAAACACAACTTGGGCAGAACTTGTCCTAGCTGTAGATACAGTAACTAGCAAAAAATCAACAAAAAAATGAACAAGACAATTAATATAAATTTAGGAGGAATCTTTTTTCATATTGATGAAGAAGCGTATCAAAAATTAAGAAGATATTTAGATGCTATACGTCGTTCATTGAGCGACGACCCACAGGGTAGGGATGAAATTATCAATGATATTGAATCGCGTATAAGCGAACTGCTTTCAGAAAGGGTTAAAGACCCAAGGCAGGTTATTAGCGAAATTGATATTGACGAGGTAATTGCCGTAATGGGGCAACCCGAAGATTATATGATAGATGAAGAGCTGTTTACCGATGATTCAGGTAGAAATTATAAGAAAAAATCTACCAAGAAAAAATTATTTAGAGACGGAGATGATAAATTTATTGGTGGTGTATCATCAGGTATTGCACATTATTTTGATGTAGATGCAATTTGGATTAGAATTGCGTGGCTGGTTGCTACATTTGGACTAGGCTTTGGGCCATTACTCTATATTATTCTATGGATTTTATTGCCAGAGGCTAGAACTACGGCAGATAAATTACAAATGGAAGGTGAAGCGGTTACAATTTCTAACATTGAAAAGAAAATCAGGGCAGAATTTGAAGATGTTTCCGAACGTGTAAAAGGAGCGGCCGGAGAGGTTACTGATGCGGTTAAAGAGGGTTATGAGAACGTTTCAAATGCTGTAAAAAAAAAAGACCTAAGAAGGAGCGGAAGTAGGGCAAGATCTGGGTTGCAAGATTTTATCGATACCATTGGTAAAATAATTGTAGCCTTTTTTATGGTCATCGGTAAGTTTATAGGCGTAATGTTTATTGTAGGTTCGGTAATAGGATTAATTGCATTGGTTATCAGTTTGTTTACTGCGGGTACTGCAAGTTTTATTGGTGTAGATGGTATTTTTAATGGCGACTTGGAACTAATTGATGTTACGGTTGCACCAATTTGGGTAATGTCATTACTGGCTTTGATTTTAGCTGGTGTTCCGCTTTTTATGCTTTTCATTTTAGGACTGTTTATTTTATCCAACAAGTCTAAAATATTGAGTAGAACAACGAAATTAGTTTTATTCGCTATTTGGATTATTGCATTGTTCTCTGTTATTTATTTAGGAATAAGACAAGGAGCTGAATTTGCACATGAAGGTTCATCTATAGAAAAAAATGAGTTAAATATTTCATCAATGGATACGATAACCATAAAAATGGTCGATAACGAAGATTTGTCCAGTAACAATAATTTTAATCATCGTATATTTTTCAAAAAAGTACTAGATGCCAATGATGAAATTAAGTTTTACTCTAACGATGTAAATATTTCCATCAGAAAATCAGATAGTACCGAGGCTTATACCAAAATTTATAAAAGAGCTAACGGCAGAACACGTTTGATAGCAAGGGAAAATGCAGAACGTATTGAGTACGATTATCAACAATCTAGTAAGAACTTAATATTTAACAGTTATTTTTTAACGGACAGTAGAAATACATTTAGAAATCAGGACTTAATAATAAATTTATATATACCTGAAAATCAAGTTGTTTATTTCGATGAATCAGCTAGGGTATTTCTTAGAAACTTAAGAACCACCAATAATATGTACAGTAGGGACATGGTAAAACATTATTTTAAAATGACCGATGAAGGCCTAGAATGTTTGGATTGCCCACCGCCAAAAGCTGAAAATATTGATGATGATGAAAAAGATACTATTATTGAAGTTAAAGATGGCGTTAACATAAATCTTAGCAAGGATAGTCTAAAAGTTGAAATTAATGATAATGGGGAAAAAGCAGAAATTAAGCTAGATAAAGAAGGTGTAATTATACAATAAATCCAGATGAAAAAGCATATAATAGTTGTCGTTTTTCTTTTAATTTCCTTATCAACAATATCTCAAGTGGAGAAATCTTCTGAGCTCTATAATATCTTAAAAACAAACGACAGTTTGATTTTCGATTCGAGCTTTAATACTTGTAATCTCAAAATTTTGTCAACTCTTATTCATGACGATCTAGAATTCTATCATGACAAAGCAGGCCTAATGGAAGGAAAGGATGCTTTTTTAGAGAATACCAAAAATGGTTTGTGCAAATCGTCACATAAACTTCGTAGAGAGTTGTTAGAAGAAACTTTAGAGGTTTTTCCTTTAAATGATAGCAATGGGAAATTATACGGTGCCATTCAAAAAGGAACACATCGGTTCTATGAAAACGAAAAAAGAACAAGCATTGCACTTTTCACGCATTTATGGATACTTAAAAATGATAAGTGGTTGTTAAAAAGAGTGTTGAGCTATAACCACAAAACAGAAATAAATTAGTTCCATAATTAACAATTCATCCTAGAAAACACACAATTCAGAAACTAAAAATTGTTTAAATAATTCTTATGACGGAAATTTGAACTAATCAAATAAAAATATAAACTTAAATCCAAACAAATGAAAAATTTATTTAAAATTTCGGCAGTATTAGTCCTGTTCTTAACGGCCTCCTGTTTTATGGATGGTGTTAAGGGAAACAGAAATGTTGTTACACAAGATAGAAAGATTTCCTCTGATTTTGATGCTATCACGGTAAGCCATGGTATTGAGGTTCGCTTAACAATGAGCGATGCTACCTCATTATCGCTTGAAGCAGATGAGAACTTACATGACATTATCATAACCGAGGCGGAAGATGGTGTTTTACGCATTTATTCTGAAGAAAATATATGGAGTGCCAAGGCGAGAAAAGTGTATTTAACCGCTGAAAACATCAATAAAATAAAAGCGACGAGCGGATCTGAGGTAATTTCGGAAAACACGATATCCGCGGGTGATTTTGATATTAGGGTTTCAAGTGGTGCAGATGTTAGGTTGATGCTAGATGTTGGCAATTTATCTTGCAACACGAGTAGTGGTTCAGATGCCAGACTAAAAGGGAATGCAGGGCATTTTATTGCCAGCTCATCAAGTGGAAGCAATATAAGGGCAAAAGAATTGACTACTAAAACCTGTAATGCCGCTGTTTCCAGTGGAGCGGATATTTCAGTGAACGTAACCGATAAATTAAATGCTGCTGCCAGTAGTGGTGGTGGAATTAGATATTCGGGAAACCCGACTGAAGTTAAAAAAAGTAGTTCTTCTGGAGGGAGTATCAGAGGATAGAGTGAGAAAAATTTAGAAAACTAACCAAACAAGTTGTTTTTCCATTTTTTGTTGAAAAAAGAGGCTGTTTTACATTGAAACAGCCTCTTTTTATTAGATAATCAACCAGTAATGTCCGGTTAAAAATTATATGATGTCCCTACGGGACATTGGTTTAATAGAATCTTGTTGTTTACCAATATGTTGCCCCGCTGGGGCATATATGCCGTTAGGCATGAAATATGGGTAAAAAAACAGAACCCGTAAAAAGTAGCGTCCCGTAGGGACGCCATGTATTGCGAGGCTTCTCACGGTTATGCTTCATCTTTACCGGACGCTACAGATAATCAACCTATAAAAGTCTTGCGTGTTATGTCTATTTTAATTTTCTAAGGCTGCTAAATAGCGTTCGGCATCTAAAGCCGCCATACAGCCCGTACCTGCTGCGGTAACAGCTTGTCTGTATTCTTTGTCCTGTACATCACCAGCCGCAAAAACACCTGGTAATTTGGTTTTGGTAGATTTACCTTTGGTAATCAAATAACCGGATTCGTCCATTTCTAAAATACCTTTAAACAAGTCGGTATTGGGTTTGTGACCTATGGCAATGAAAACACCGGTTACTTCAATTTCACGTTTTTCACCAGTTTGGTTATTTACTATTCTTACACCTTCAACAACTTGATCTCCCAATACTTCATCCAATTCGGTAAAGTACAGAACTTCTAAATTTTTGGTATTATTAACTCTGTGTTGCATCGCTTTTGAAGCTCTCATTTCATCACGACGCACTAAAAGGGTTACTTTTTTGCATAATTTGGCTAAGAAAGTAGACTCTTCGGCAGCGGTATCGCCACCACCAACTACCACAACATCCTGTCCTTTATAGAAAAATCCATCACAAGTGGCACATGCGGAAACCCCACCACCTTTTAATCTTTCTTCACTCTCCAGACCTAAATATTTAGCGGTAGCCCCGGTAGAAATAATTATGGTTTCAGCTTCTATTTCTTTAGCACCGTCAATAGTTACTTTGTGTATGCCTCCAACTTTATCGCTAAAATCTACTTTGGTGGCCATTCCGAACCGTACTTCGGTATCAAAACGTTCGGCTTGTTTTTTAAAATCTTCCATCATCATTGTGCCATCAACGCCATCAGGGTAACCGGGATAGTTATCAACTTCGGTTGTGGTGGTTAATTGTCCACCTGGTTCCAACCCAGTATAAATTACCGGTTTTAAATCTGCTCTGGCGGCATAAATAGCAGCTGCATATCCGGCAGGGCCAGAACCAATAATTAGGCATTTTAATCTTTCTGTAGTTTCTGACATGGGGTTTAATTTTAGAACAGCAAATTTAGAATATTTTTATGGCTATTCAAGTTAGTTTCCATCATTTTTTCAAATTCGTAAATAAGATATTTTTATATATAACTGGCTAATCAATAAATACTCATGAATATCATTTGAACTATATTTCGTATTAAATGAGTTAAGGGAGATAAATCTCTTTATTACCTTTGTGCTCTTATGTTTTATAATAATTAAATAAAAAAATTATGAAAAAAGTTTTTATTGCAGTTGTTTTATTAGTAGGGTTTATGTATCAATCATCGGCACAAGAAATCTCCTCTCACGCCATAGGTATTAGAGTTGGAGATAATGATGGTTTTGGTGGCGAGGTATCTTATCAGAAAAAATTAAAAAACAGGAATAGGTTAGAGCTTGATCTTGGTTTTAGAAACACCAGATACAGTGATGCTTGGAAACTTTCCGGTATTTACCAATGGGTATGGAACATTGATGGAGGTTTTAATTGGTATGCAGGCTTTGGTGCCGGAGTTGGCACATGGGACCGTAATTATAAAAATGACAAGTTTGATGATGACGATGATGGTTTTTTTATTAATGCGGACGGAAATATTGGTATTGAATACAACTTTGATATACCTTTACTGATATCGTTAGATTTTAGACCGGAGTTTGGTGTGGTAAACGGATATGACGATTTAGGTTTGGATGTTGCATTAGGCTTAAGGTATCAGTTCTAAACGAAAACAATTCGAGCAGATTATGTTTTGATTTGCTCGAATTGTTCACATATTCAGTAGGATAAAATACTAAAACAATATTAATGTGTGGCCATAATGGCTTTTCGTTTTTTTAACTGAATTTCCAGGTCTCTAATGGTTTCGTCGGTGGCAGCTTCCCAGCTTTTTTCGTCAGAGGTTGCAAAAATCCGAGGCCCAGGAATGCTCAACCTAATATCGCATATTTTGCCCTTACCGGTCGGGTCGTTTTCCAATTTATAAGATACATCTGCTTTAATAATCCAATCATATTTTTTTTCTAATTTTTCTAAACGTTCTTTTACAAAGGTTTCCATGGTCTCACTAGTTGGCATTTTTACGAATTGAACAATTACTTCCATTTTTCTATCTTTTAAAATTTGAACTTCATTTAATAATAGTTAAATTTAATACTCTAATCTTATATAAAAAAATTATATTGTTATAATAATCTTAAAAAATGAGGTCCTATTCTTTTTTTACAATTGTTTTATTATGCTTAGCCATTTTAGCAATTGATATATTGGCATTTATGGGGCTAAGGTCCATACTAGAGCATACCAATTTACTGCCATTGGTTAAAATTGCTGTCAAATTGGTTTTTTGGATTTTTACAATAGGTTTAATAACGGCCATATTAGTACTAAAGAGTAGGATGGATTCCATTCACGTGGGTAGAAAACAATTGTTGATTTCTAGATTGTACGGCTTAACCATTTCTTCTTTTGTTCCCAAAATAATTTTTGTTTTTGCCATTGCTATCATTTATTTTACAAACTCTTTATCTTTGAATTCCAATTGGATGATTTTTGTAATAATCCTTGCCCTGCTTTCAGGGTTGTTACCTTTTTTTGCTATTATCTACGCCATCTTTAAGGCCGCATATCGGTTTAAGATTCATAATATTGAAATTGTTTTTGAAAATTTACCAAAAAAATTTGAGGGCTTAAAAATCGTTCAAATTTCCGATATACATATAGGGAGTTTTAATTACAGATATAAAATTCTGGAAAAGGCAGTAAATCAGATAAATGATTTAGAACCTGATCTTATTTTTTTTACGGGAGATATGGTCAATAATTACGCCTGGGAACTGAAAGGATGGGCCAAAGTTTTTAAAAAGCTGAAAGCCAAACGAGGTAAATTTGCAGTTCTGGGCAATCATGATTATGGAGATTACAGCCAATGGAAAACCAAAAAAGCAAAACAATCGAATTTTGAATCGATTAAATATTTCTTTAAAAAAATTGATTTTACTTTATTAATGAATGACGCTGTTGTTATCTCGAAAGAATCAGAAGAAATTGTAATTGTTGGCGTAGAAAATTGGGGCAAACCACCTTTTAAACAGTATGGTAATCTAGATAAGGCACTAGAAACAGGAAAATTTGTTTCGTTTAAAATATTGTTATCTCACGATCCTTCTCATTGGGCAGAAGAGGTAATCGAGAAAACAGATATTGCCTTGACACTTTCGGGGCATACCCATGGCATGCAAGCTGGGTTTAATTTAAAAAATAAAGAATGGAGTCCCATTAAATATAAATACAAACATTGGGCGGGTTTATACAAACATAAAAATCAATACTTATATGTTAACAGAGGTTTGGGTTGGTTGGGTTTTCCTGGCAGGTTGGGCATGCGACCAGAAATAACGTTAATTGAATTGATGAGTAATGATTGACAATTTTTAAACATTTTTACTCGTTACTCAAAACATGTCCCTTTTTTCAGGGGTAAAATATTTACCTGAAAAAAGTGTTATATCATTATTATTTATATTGCACTTTTGTAATGTAAAACTTTAATCAAACAATAAAAATAAATAACCTAAAATTTAAAAACATGAAAACAGTAAACACTAACCCATCTATGATCAAATATTTAATAAATGCAAAATTTTTAGCATTATTTTTTGTGATGGTAAGTTCTTTTTCTTTTGCTCAGATAGATAAACCTTATATTGATAGCAGTGGACAAGTAGAGTATTCTAGAGAGGTTGAAAAATATTCCGCCACAATTGTTGTATCTGAAGATTTAGCGTATAGCAGTTATGACGAAAATATAACTTTCGAAAAAATTAAAAGTGATTACTTCGGTAAATTAAAAAACAGCAATGTTGACATTACTAAACTAAAAGAAGATGAGTTGGCTTATACCGCTATGGGCTACAGAAAAAAAGGAATGGTCTACCAATTTGAAACCACTTCGCAAGAAAAATTTATTGAATTGTTATCGGTAGGTTTTTCAGGTGTAAATGTGAATGAGAAATATGTTCATTATAAAGATTTATCTTCTCAACAAGTTGGAGAACTGTCTAGTAAAGCTATTGCTGATGCTAAAACCAGAGCTGAAATTATTGCAAAAAGTGCAGGAAAGAAAATTGGTGGAATATTATCCCTTAACAACTATAAAGAAGAAAGTAAAAGAGGATTTTATAGCACAAGAGATCTTACCGACCATATCTTTAGCGTAAGCGTAAGGTACGAATTACAATAATTTTAATCTTAAAGTCAAAAAAAAGGGTCGATTCGTTACGAATCGACCCTTTTTTTACGTTCTAGTTGTTTAAGAACTTATTTTTGAATTATTAAGCGTCCCCACCGAATAACAATTAACTCAATAACTGTTTTACTTAAAACTGTTTTTCTCCCAATCCTTAATTAACTGTATTTGAGCAGCCGTTAAATCTTCATTCCCTGGGGGCATTGAGCCGTTTGCTACTCTACCAATTAAATCTCTATTCTCAACGGCTTCTTTAACTTGCTGTAGCGTAACCAAAGCCATCGGAGCACCGCTATTGGGTGTGCTGGCATGACAACTTATACATTTACTATCAATTATACTTTTTATATTGTCTTTATAAGTAATATTCTTTACTGGTTGATCTATAGGGTCATCACCATCTGATGTACACGAAACAAGCATAAAAGCAAAAATTGAAATGAAAACAATAAGAATATTTTTCATGATGTTTTGTCTACGGTTTAATATAGTAACTGATTTTTTAAATTAATATTTGATTTTCAGTTTAAAAACAAAAAAGCCGATTCCTAAGAACCGACTTTTTTAAAGGGAATTAAAATATCTTTATTTCTTTATTAATAAAACACGTTAGGTTCTATAAAATTGTTTGGTTTGTTTCTTTTAACAATAGTTTATGATTTTTAGTCTTTTTATGATTGGGCAGGAGGATTACTCCCTTTGGATGTGGTTCTCAAAAAGAGTATGTTGCTCGTCAAAACCTAAATACTATCATGTTTTTTTTTGTAATGTTTGTGCTCATCTTTCGATGGCAACGCTTACAAATAAAAAACCTAAAAATCTAAAGATTTTTAGGTTTCGATGGTCGGGGTGAGAGGATTACTCACTTTGGTCGTGATCCTTTAATAATTTTGTTGCTCATGAAAAGTCAAATTGCTATCACAATTTATAGACTTTTTTGTCTTCATTTCGGCTTGAAGTAAACTTCAATCTCATTCAAACAAAAAAGTCTAAAATCAAATGATTTTAGACTTTTCATGGTCGGGGTGAGAGGATTCGAACCTCCGATCTCTGGTCCCCCAGACCAGCACTTTAACCGGACTAAGCTACACCCCGAGATTGGTTGGCAAAAATAGAAATATTATCCAATATCATCGTCAGTATCATCTAAAATTTCAATGCCGTGTTGTAAAACTATAGAATTTGGTATGGTTATGTTTTCTCCTTTATCTGTTTTCATGAAAAGGAAAAATCCAGAAATATCCATAACGGTACCTATCCAATCATAATCTTTATCTATAATTCTTATTCTGTGACCTATTCTTACCGGATGACTGAAAAATAAAATAACACTTGCCGTAAGATTAGATAAAATAGACCATTGAGCAAAAAAACCAACACCGAGTACCGCTAGGATAGAAGATATAAATACGGTAAATTCCCTGGGTTCGACACCCCAGATAATTGCTATAAAAACAACGAATACTATATAGAGAATAAGATAATGTAAATTTAAAATAATCTTTCTTCTATTTAAGTCAATAGACTTTAAAGTTGTGAATTTTTTAATTGTTAATTTAACCAATTGCCCTATAATTAATAATACTACAATTAAAACTATGGTCAATAGAATTTGATATTTGTACGCGATGATCATTAGATATCTTTTTGTTAAAAAATAAACCGCAAAATTAATAATTATTATAGTTGTCTATGAAAAAAAGGGAAGAGTCGCTTTAATAATATTTACTTTTTTGTTATAGAAGCATTTTTACCAGAATAAGCTGTGCGTATTTCACTATTGTTTTTTCTTAAGTTCAAACAAATCTAATCTTCTGTCCCTAAGGTTTTTTACGGCACCAAATTGGTTTAATTCCCTAAGAAGATCAATATCTACATCAGCAATCAGTATCATTTCTGTATTTGGTGTGGCTTCCGCTTTTATTCCGTTTGTAGGGAACGAAAAATCACAAGGTGTAAACACCATAGATTGTGCAAATTGAATGTCCATGTTTTCAACATTGGGCAAATTTCCTACACTCCCCGCAATGGCTACATAGCATTCGTTCTCTATGGCTCTTGCCTGTGAACAATGTCTTACTCTTGAGTATCCATTTTGAGTATCCGTTAAAAATGGAACAAAAAGAATATCCATACCCTCGTCCGCAAGTAATCTGCTTAGCTCAGGAAATTCAGAATCATAACAAATGAGAACCCCTATTTTACCGCAATCCGTGTCAAACGCTTTTATGGTATTGCCTCCTTGCATGCCCCAAACTTTTGCTTCGTCCGGAGTAACGTGTAGTTTCTCGTAACGTTCTACCGTGCCATCTCTACGGCATAAATAACCCACATTGTATAAACGGCCGTCTCTCATTTCTGGCATACTACCCGAAATGATATTGGTGTTATAAGATATAGAAAACTCAGAAAATTTATTCACTATGGCCTCTGTATGCTTCGCCAATTCCCTAATAGCCTCTGGCGTACTTAAATGATTGTCTTTTGCCATTAACGGTGCATTAAAAAACTCTGGAAACATAGCAAAATCTGATCTGTAACCAGCTACGGCATCAATAAAATACTCTGCCTGATTGAGCAGTTCTTCTAAATCTTTATAAGGACGCATTTGCCATTGTATCAAACCAAGACGTACAACCTTTTTCTTTGTAGTTGCTTTTTTAGTGGGCTTTTTATAGTAAATGTTGTCCCATTCCATCAATATGGCAAATTCTCCGGAAGCTTCATCACCCTCCAAGTATCCTTGTATTACTTTGGTAGGATGAAAATCGTTTGAAATCTGAAAGTTTAAAACGGGGTCATTTATTTCTTTACGTTTTACCTTCTCAATATATTCTTTTGGTGAAATTTTAGTCGAATATTTGCTGTAATTGGGCATTCTTCCGCCAAAGGCGATACCTTTAAGATTCAATTTTTCACATACCTCTTTACGATAATCATAAAGTCTTCTCCCTAAACGCAATCCTCTAAATTCGGGTTTAATAAAAACATCTATTCCATATAAAACATCACCATTATTTGTATGTGTACTAAACGAATAATTACCCGTTATATCTGCATAATTGTGGTCATCTTCAAAATCATCGTAGTTAACTATAATGGACAGAGCACAACCCGCTAGTTGCCCATTGATTTTAATAACAACTTGTCCTTCCGGAAATTTATTGATAAGCGATTCTATATGGTGTTCTTTCCAATAGGAATTGGGCATATTTGTGTACGCCGAAATCATAGCGGTTTTAAGTTCTTGATAATCTGCTAAGTCAAGAAATTTAAGTTCAATATTCTCTATGTCTTTTGTTTTCATCCAATTGTTAGTGCCGAATATTTCTTCGGTGTACTTAAAGCGTTAATATTTTTTAATTTATAATTGTAAATATATGATAGAAATTATTCCTTTTCTTTCAGCTACATATCCAATAAATACGCAAATATCAATGGTGCGACAATTGTGGCGTCGCTTTCAATAATAAATTTAGGGGTATTTATATCTAATTTGCCCCAAGTAATTTTCTCATTAGGTACCGCTCCACTATAAGACCCATAACTTGTGGTTGAGTCACTTATTTGACAGAAATAACTCCAAAAAGGAGTATCTGTACGTTCCATGTCTTGGTAAAGCATAGGTACCACGCAAATAGGGAAATCTCCTGCAATACCACCACCTATTTGAAAGAAACCTATACCTTTTTCTGAGTTTTCCGTATACCAATCCGCTAAGTAAGTCATGTATTCAATACCCGATTTCATAGTACTTGCTTTTAGTTCGCCTTTCATCACGTAACTCGCAAAAATATTGCCCATTGTACTGTCTTCCCAACCTGGAACTATAATAGGTAGGTTTGCTTTCGCCGCGGCGTACATCCAAGAATTTTTAATATCTATTTCATAATGTTTTTCTAACACTCCGGAAAGTAATAATTTGTACATAAACTCATGTGGAAAATAGCGTTCTCCTTTAGCTTCTGCATCTTTCCAGATTTTTACGATATGTTCTTGAATTCTTCTAAAAGCTTCTTCTTCGGGGATACAAGTATCTGTAACGCGGTTTAACCCACGTTCCAGTAAATCCCACTCATCTTGTGGTGTTAGATCACGATAATTGGGCACACGTTCGTAATGGCTATGTGCTACTAAATTCATAATATCTTCTTCTAAATTAGCACCTGTACACGATATGATATGAACTTTTTCTTGGCGGATGATCTCAGCAAAAATCTTTCCAAGTTCTGCAGTACTCATTGCACCTGCAAGAGATACCAACATTTTTGAACCGTTGGTTAATTGTTCTTCATAACTTTTAGCTGCGTCAACAACCGAGGCCGCGTTAAAATGTAAATAGTACTTTTCCAAAAATTGAGAAATAGGGCCTTTAATCGTCATCCTGATCGTATCTTAATTTGTTGATATTACTTCTTTCTTCGTTATTGTATAGATTTTCGTTTTCGTCATCTACATCTTGTTCATCAAACTTATAACTTAACATTTTATAGTAGAGTTTGGCTGCAAGAAAATCTGATGATTTATCTACTTCATTAGGACATAACTCTACAATGTCAAAACCTACAACATTTTTTTCTTCGAATACTTTTCTCAGAAAATCTAATGTTTCGTACCATAGTAAACCACCAGGTTCTGGTGTGCCGGTAGAAGGCATAATTGATGGATCCAAGGCATCCAAATCAAAAGTAATATAAACATTATCCGTCATTAATTCAATAACATTGTCCACCCAGTAATCATTGGTAACCATATCATGAGCAAAGAATACATTTTCTTCTTTCATAACCAATTTTTCGGAAACGTCCATACTGCGAATACCCACTTGAATCAGGTTTGTATTTTCATTGGCCTCGTACAACGCACAAGCGTGATTGTATTTTGAGCCTTCATATTCTTTTCTAAGATCTGCATGTGCATCTATTTGAAGTACTGTTAAATCGTTAAAACACTCATTAAATGCTCGGATGGCACCTATTGATATAGAGTGCTCTCCACCAAACAAGGTTACAAATTTATTACGTATAATATTTGCTTTGGTAGTTGTGTGTACAGCTTTAACCATAGCTTCTGGTGAACTATTTTCGGTAACAGGTTCGGAAAGATAGATACCTTGTTTATATACTTCACTATCGGTTTCAATGTCGTAAAGTTCCATATTTTCAGAAGCATGTAAAAAAGCTTCAGGACCTTTATCAGCTCCTTTTCCCCAAGTACTTGTTCCATCGTAAGGTACGGGAATAAGTACAATTTTTGATGTTTCTACGTTGGCATATTGCTCTTCTATGCCAGCATATGTTTTTTGCGTATTCATTGTAATACTTTATTATTGGTTTTAAGTTAAATTATTTTATTGCTTTGGTTAATTCTAGTTTCGCCGTGTCCGCTTTTGCAATGTCCTTATTAATCTCGAAATTATAGCCCAAAACGGACAGCAGTTGCTCCGAGGTTTGTTGTTCTACAAACACGGAAGTAGTTAATTCTCCATTTTCATCACGATTTATTAAAACATGTTTCGGTGTAGGTATAAGGCAATGTTGTAATCCTCCAAACCCTCCAATAGTTTCTTGATAAGCACCCGTATTAAAAAAGCCAATATATAACGGTTTATCTTTATTGAATTTAGGAAGATAAATGCCGTTCATATGTTGCTCACTGTTATAATAGTCGTCGCTATCGCAAGTTAGTCCACCGAGAAGTACACGCTCATATTCTTTGTGCCATCCATTTATTGCTAACATTACAAAACGTTTGTTTATAGCCCAAGTGTCTGGTAAAGTTGTGATGAAAGAGGAGTTTATCATATTCCATTTCTCACGATCGTTTTGTTGTTTTTGGTAAAGCACTTTATAAATTGCACCGCCACTTTCTCCTACGGTAAAGCTTCCAAATTCAGTAAATATATTAGGTACATCTACTCCGGCCTCATCACAGGTTTGTTTTATCTGACCAATAATTTCACTTACCATATAGGCATAATCATAATCAAAAGCAAGTGAGTTTTTAATTGGGAAACCACCGCCAATATTAAGGCTATCTAAACTGGGGCATACTTTTTTAAGTGCCACATAAACCTTCATGCATTTTAATAGCTCATTCCAGTAATAAGCATTATCACGTATGCCGGTATTGATAAAAAAGTGTAGCATTTTAAGGGTAACTTTTGGGTTGTCCCTAATCTCCTTATTATAAAAAGGAACTATATTTTTATATCCGATACCTAATCTTGATGTATAAAACTCGAACTTTGGTTCTTCCTCTGAAGCAATACGGATACCAATATTATATTTCCCGTTTATGGCATCACTGAGTAAGTTGATTTCTTCGTAATTGTCAATGATGGTAATACAATTTTTATGACCATTGTTGATTAACCTAGCAATATTTTTTATGTATTGGTCACGTTTAAAACCATTACTTATAACAAACGTATCATGATCAATTTTGCCTTCAGCTTTGAGGTTTTCCACAATATCAATATCAAATGCGGACGATGTTTCAATATGAATGTCATTTTTTAAGGCCTCATCAAGAACGTGTTTAAAATGAGAGCTTTTTGTACAATAACAATAGTTGTAGTTACCTGCATAGGTATGCTCTTTTATAGCATCTGCAAACCATCTTTTTGCTCTATTTATATTGTCGGAGATTTTTGGCAGATATGTAAATTTAAGTGGTGCACCATATTCTTCTATGAGTTTCATTAAGTCAATTCCATGAAAGTAAAGTTCGTTATTATTTAAGGTAAACTCTTCTTGCGGAAAATCAAAAGTTTGATCGATAAGATCAAGGTATTTCGTTTTCATTATATGTAAAAAAATTGTGAATATTAATTTTGCTCAATATAGCAAATACAACGGAGTTTCAAAAAAAATCAGATACGGAAAATAAAGATGGTCGAAGGAACGAATAAATTGTTCTCCAACCGAAGTATGGTAGTAAGTGTTTCAGAAGTCAGCCTGACAATTCGTTTCTCTATACCTAGAGCGGCTTTTGGATTAGACTTCCTTTTTCTCCTAAGCACGAATATGAAAAATGTTTTCAATCTGGTTATGGCAATACGTCCATTCTTAGAACGAATTAAGGGGCAAAAGTAATAAAAAATTAAATTCACCGTCTTTTTTTAATTTTTTTTGTTAAAGCTTTTTTAAAAATTATTTTAGGGATTAAAATTATGGATTTGTTATATAAATGTTAGTTGTTTGAATATATTTTGTTGTGCTTAAAATTCTTTCGTAATTTGCATTTAAGTGAAGTTCTAATAAATAACGCCAGTTTAAACAATCTTTTTATTTAAATTATTATGCCAGATGGATTAATCAAATATATAGTATGTGAAAAACCTGGAGAATTCCTGTTAAAAGAAAGGGAAGTTCCTGTTAGAAAAGACAATGAAGCTTTATTACAGGTTAATAAAGTTGGTATTTGTGGTACCGATTTGCATGCTTATTCTGGGAATCAGGCTTTTTTTACATATCCAAGAATTTTGGGTCATGAACTGGCAACAGAAGTACTGGAAATTGGCGAAAATGAAAAAGGTATTAAAGTAGGAGATAAGGTTATAATTATGCCCTATATAAGCTGCGGTAAATGCATTGCTTGCAGAAATGGTAAAACTAATTGTTGTACAAACATTAAAGTGTTAGGCGTACATACCGATGGCGGAATGCAAGAACAAATTACCGTTCCGACCAACATTTTATTGCCTGCCAATCATTTATCTGATAACGAAATGGCCATTGTGGAACCATTGGCAATTGGAGTCCACGCGGTAAGACGTGCCAATATTAAAAAAGACGAATTTGTGGTGGTTGTGGGTTGTGGTCCCATAGGAATTGGTATTATTAAACTAGCACAAATTGAAGGGGCAAAAGTCATTGCCCTAGATATGAACGACGGCAGATTAAAATATGCTAAAGAAAAAATTGGAGTTGATTATGTTGTAAACGTGGCTGAAGATCCTGTAAAACGGATTCTAGAAATTACAAATGGAGAGTTGGCAACAATCGTGTTTGATGCTTCGGGCAATAAAGAGGCTTTGGAAGCGGGGCCTAGCTATATGGCACATGGTGGGCGATTTGTATTAGTTGGTTTGTCAAAAGGAGAATTGACTTATAGTCATCCTGCGGTTCATGCCAAAGAAATGACATTAATGTGCAGTAGAAATGCCACTACCGAAGATTTTGAATACGTTATTAATGTGTTAGATCGTTTTCCGACCGAATCTTTTATTACACATAATGTGGATTATACGGAAATGATTGCTAATTTTGATAGTTGGCTAAACCCTGAAACCGGCGTAATTAAAGCAACGGTAAACTTTAAATAATAGATGACGAAAAATTACCTTCAGCTTGATCCGCGAGATAATATAATTGTCGCCATAACCGATTTAAAGGAAGGCACGGTAACCACGATAAATGGTGCCGAGATTACGATAAAAGAAAACATCAAACAAAAACATAAATTCGCTCTGAAAGATTTCAATATTGGGGATGAAATTTTTATGTACGGGGTACTTGTAGGTAAAGTTACGAAACCTATTCAAAAAGGGACTTCCATTACCATAGAGAATGTAAAACATGCTTCGGCATCCTATAATAATTCTATAGAAAGATTTACGTGGATGCCTCCTAATGTCACTAAATTTAAAGATAGAACTTTTAATGGTTATCACAGAAAAGACGGTAATGTGGGTACAGCTAATTACTGGTTGGTCGTTCCACTGGTTTTTTGTGAAAACAGAAATATTGATGTGATAGAAGGAGCATTGGCTGATGCTCTAGGCTACCAAACCAAAAAAGATTTTGCCGTTGACACCCAAGCA
>NZ_JAXKVV010000023.1:0-56042 GCF_034296135.1 Aureibaculum koreense | reverse complement strand
CGCTACAAGATAAAATTACTGAGATGGTAAACCAACTAACTCCTGAACTTATAAAATCTATCACCAGTTATCAATTATACACTAAAACATTTTTTGAGTATTTTTAAATCAGAAATGGTATTAAATGAATCTGAAAAAATTGAACGAGAAATAGATCGTATAAAAAATATTTATGGTTGCCATGTTATCGCTAATGGATTGGTAAATTCATTGAAATATTATTTGCGTCTATTATCTGACACATCAGAATTTATAGAAAACTATGTAAATTTAGTAGAATCTGATAAAGCGTTAAAGTATGAACATAAAAAGCAATGGAATGTCATAATATCTGGAATGTCTCGCTAAGTTATAAAATGAATTCTCTCCATATCACTCCTCCAACAGCTCATTAATAGCATCTAAATTAGGTGCTAAAATGATTTCTATACGCCTATTTTTGGCTTTACCCGTTGAAGAAGCATTACTAGCTATGGGCATAAATTTACTACGGCCAGCAGCTGTAACTTGTTTGGGGTCAACGTTGTTATCCACTAAAATACGTACAATTGCTGTAGCTCTTTTTGTAGAAAGATCCCAATTGTCAATTAGTACGCCTTTTCCGCCATAAGGTACGTCATCAGTGTGTCCTTCGATCAAAACATCAATATCAGGATTTTGAGTCAACACCTCTGCTAAATTATTAACTGCTCTTCGCCCTTCGCTATTTACAGCCCAACTTCCAGAGCTAAACAATAATTTATTTTCCATGGAAACATAAACTTTACCGTTTTTGCGTTCAACGGTCAACCCTTTACCCTCAAAACCTTGCAACGCAGCAGAAACGGCATCTTTTAACTGTTGCATAGCGGCTTCTTTGGCCGCAATCAATCCTTCTAATTGATCTACCCGGGCTGAACGTTCACTTAGTTGACTTTGTAATTCTGCTAATCGGTCACTTTCGGCTGCAAGTTTAGCTTCCTTTTCTTGTAGTTGTACCAATAACTTCCTGTTTTCTTCTGCTTTAGCGGAGAGTTGCTGCTCGCTATCATTTGCCAAATTTTCATATTCTGCTTCTAGTTTGCTTTTTTTAGCCTCCAATTGATTTACAGCATTGGTAATTCGTTCTTTTTCTTCTGCGAGATTATCGAGTTCTGATTGCAACTTTAATCTTGCCGCTTCCAATTCTTTCTTTTGGTCGATCAAATCCTGATTTTCGCTAAATAAAGCTTCGTTACTTCCTCTGAGTTTATCATATTTTTCTTCAAGTTCGGTATATACTTTTTTAGAAACACAAGAACTGAATAAAGTTAAGGTTAGAATTAATAATGCTACTTTTTTCATAATTTAAAGTCTTTAGTCGGTGGTCTTTGGTTATTAGTCCAAAGCTATGATATAATTTAAAATTGTTTTTCTAAATGTTATTCATTCAAAATTTTCACGTCACAAACGTTCCCTTCCCTTGGGGAAGGGCTTGGGATGGGCTTCTATTTCCACTCCAATAGGACAATGGTCAGAATGTTTGGCTTCCGGCAAAATATAAGCTCTTTTCAACCTGTCTTTTAAAGGTTTAGATGCCATACAGTAATCAATACGCCAACCTTTGTTGTTATTTCTGGAATTAGCTCTGTAACTCCACCAACTGTAATGGCCTGGCTCTTTATTAAAATGCCTAAAAGTGTCTATAAAACCACTATCAATAAACTTGCCAATCCACTCACGTTCTATGGGTAAAAACCCTGAAACGCCTTTCATTTTTGGGTTGTGAATGTCAATTTCTTCATGGCAAATGTTATAATCGCCACAGATAATCAGGTTGGGGATTTCCTTTTTAAGTTCGTTTATATATTCCTGAAATTCAGCCATAAAATTAAGTTTAAATCCTAATCTGGCATCATTGGTTCCCGATGGTAAGTACAAGCTCATTATGGAAACATCATCAAAATCCAACCGTAAATTTCTACCTTCAAAATCCATTGTGGGAATACCTGTACCGTATTCCACATGGTTAGGTTTTGTTTTGGAGAGTACTGCCACACCGCTATATCCTTTTTTGTTAGCTGATAGCCAATAATGATAAGGATAACCCGCTTGTTCAAAAATTTCTAAGTCTAATTGGTCTCTATGGGCTTTGGTTTCTTGAATGCAAATAACATCAGGATTTACCGCTTGTAACCAAGTCATAAATCCTTTTTTTAAAGCCGCCCTTATACCGTTTACGTTGTAGGAAATAATATTCACTTTATTGATTTTTTATTTGTGGTTAGTTAGTTTTCGCAAAGTTCAAAAATAATTAATTATCAATAGCTATTTGTTAATCATTTCCCAAATACAAATCTCTAAGTTTTCTACGCATAACTTTGCGCGATGCCGTTCTGGGCAATTTATCGATTTTTTTAAGCTCCTTAGCTCTAAACAGCGGATTTAATTCTGTTTTTATCAATTTATTTACCACATTGAGGTATGTACCATTTTTTTCATCGCTTTCGTTAATGCCATTTTCAACATAATAAATCACAAGTGTACTCGGCCCACCATCCTCGGGGGAAACAGCAATAGCAGCAGATTCTTTAATAAAATCCAGCCGATTTACTACAGCTTCTATTTGAACCGAACTGACTTTTATTCCACCTAAATTCATGGCATCATCAACACGCCCCATGGCTTTATAATAACCATTTTCCAATTTCACTAGTTGATCGCCATGACGGCGTAATTTTTGCCCCTTGTAAGTAGGAGCATCTTTAAAGTAAACCTCGTGATGGTTTCTGTTCAATAACTTCTCCGACAATCCCATTATGGGTGGAATCAAAAAAATCTCTCCTTTATCGGCAACATTATTTTCATCATCTAACAAAACAAATTCACCTCCCAATGCCTGTGTTGAAAATGTGCTAGGTATATTTTCTTGCACCATTGTACTTGTAACATAACCACCACCTATTTCCGTACCGCCACAATATTCAATAATAGGTTTGTTATTGGCCAACTGCATTAAATATTCCATTTCTTTAGAATTGGATGCTTCGCCCGTTGAACTAAAACACTTAATAGCATTCCAATCTAAATTCTCGTTGCACTTGGTATTAATCCAATGCTTTACAATACTTGGCACCAAACCGAGCATGGTTACCTTAGCATTTTGCACAAACTCGCCAAAGTTTCTATCAATTGGGGCTTCATAGTACAATGCAATACTTGCATTATTTATCAGTGCAGCAAAAATGAGCCACGGTCCCATCATCCAACCTAAATTGGTAGGCCAACAAACTACATCGTTTTTCTGAATGTTATGATGATAATATCCATCAGACACTCCTTTTATAGGTGTAGTGTGTGTCCAAGGAATGGCTTTTGGTTCGCCCGTTGTTCCGGATGAAAATAAAATGGTTATTACATCATCAGGATTTTGAATTACGCTTTTAAAAGTTGTATTGTCCGATAAAAAATCGTCCCAAAATATATCATTCTTTCTCAAATTAATTGATTGCATAGTCGCCTTAATTACAACGGCTTTTGGAGTATTTGCTTCCACTACTTTTGAGTATAATGGTAAGGTTTTACCTGCTCTTAACAAGTAATCTTGAGTAAAAATAAGTTTGGGTTGGGTAATTTTTAATCGTACGGCAATTTCATTAGGTGTAAAACTATCTGCAACAGTTGCTACGGGAATTCCCGCTTTAATAGCTGCTAAATAAATAGCTACGGCTTTCAAGGTCATGGGCATATCAATGGCAATAACATCACCTTTTACGAGACCGGCATTGTACAAACTATTGGCAATGCGATTGACCAGTCTTTCTAAATTTTGTTGCGAAATCTTTTGAAGTTGCCCGTTTTCATCTTGATAAATTACCGCCGTAGCCTCATCGTCATTTTGAAAACAGCTATCCACAATATTAAATTTGGAACCTTTTAACCATTGTGGATTTTCAACATCAGTGCTATCAAAAACGGAGGTAAATGGTTTTGACAATTTAATCCCCAAATTATCGATGGTCTCTGACCAAAATTCTTTTTTGTGAGTAACCGACCATTGCCAAAAATTATGATAATCCGAAAAATGATGTTGTAGCATCATTTTTTGGATATTGCTTCTTTTTATAATCTCTTCACTAGGTTTCCAAGACATTTAAAGTCGGTTTAAAATTCAGGATCTTCAACGGTATCTCCATTAGAAATTTCTTGCTGCTTTTTATATTTTTCACAATCTAGCTCAATGTCAAGGCCAGAAGGTTTTTTAAAAGCCCCATCGCTAATTTCAAGTTCTTTATCTGCATAACATTTTTTCATATACAATGCCCAAATAGGTAGTGCCATAGAAGCACCCTGTCCTCTACCAATATCAGCAAAGTGTATGGCTCTATCCTCACCGCCAACCCAAACCCCGGTTGTTAAATTTGGCACAAAACCCATAAACCAACCGTCGGATTGATTTTGTGTTGTACCCGTTTTACCCGCAATAGGATTAGTAAATTTATATGGAAAGCCAGAAACAATACTGTCAGGATATTTACCCCATGATGTACGCAAACGTGCACCGGACCCAAATTGTGTAACTCCTTCCAATAAATTCACAACTGTATAAGCAGATTCTTCGCTCAGCACTTCTTTGGTTTCAGGTGTGAAATTGTCAATAACAGTCCCATTTTTATCTTCAATACGTAGCACCATCATAGGCTTTACATACATACCTTTATTAGGAAATGTATTGTACGCTCCTGTCATTTCAAACAGTGATAGATCTACACTCCCCAATGCAATAGCTGGCACCTCTGGAATTTCATTTTCAATTCCTAAATTCTTTGCTAATTTAACCACGTTTTGAGGTGTGGTTTTATCAATCAATTGAGCAGTAACAACATTGGTAGAAGTTGCCAATGCATTTTTTAAGGTTTTAAATCCACCGTATTTATGGTCCGAATTATCAGGTGCCCAGTCTTTATCCAATCCATATTTTCCTTTTGGTATGGTCCAAATGGTATTAGACAGTTCCTCGCAAGGCGATATTTGTAATTGATTGATGGCCGTAGCATATACAAAAGGCTTAAAAGTAGAACCTACTTGACGTTTCCCTTGTTTTACCTGATCGTATTGAAAATGCTTGTAATTGATGCCGCCTACCCAAGCTTTTACATGCCCTGTCTGTGGCTCCATTGACATTAAACTTGCACGCATAAAAGATTTGTAATATCTTATAGAGTCCATCGGTGTCATTAAAGTATCTATTTCACCTTTCCATGAAAATACACGCATTTCCGTTTTTTCTTCAAAAGATTTTTTAATATCCGCTTCGGAAATTCCTGCTTTTTTCATCCTTTTGTAACGGTTAGAACGCTTCATGGCAGACTCCATATTCCGCTCAATTTGTTTTTCCGTTAAATCGTAAAAAGGAGCTTTTTTATTCTTTGCTTGTTGCTTGTTAAAAACACGTTGCAGATTTGCCATGTGTTCTTGCATAGCATCTTCAGCGTATTGCTGCATACGGGAATCTAAGGTTACATAAATCTTTAAACCGTCTCGGTAAATATTATATTCCGTACCATCAGGTTTTTTATTATCCTTAACCCAATCTTTTAAAAAGCTACGCAAGTATTCCCTGAAGTAAGTGGCAACACCATAACCCGTATCTTCTGGAGAAAAATTGATGACCATTGGCAATTTTTGCAAAGAATCTTTTTGCTTTAATGTAATTACCTCATTTCTTTCCATTTGTTTTAACACTACATTTCGTCGTTGTTTGGCAATTTTTTTGGTACGCTCCCTTTGCGGATTGTACAAACTAGGATTTTTAAGCATGGCTACCAATACTGCTGCTTCTTCTATTTTTAAATCCTTAGGTTCTTTACCAAAATAGATTCGAGCAGCAGAACGCAAACCTACAGCATTATATAAGAAATCCTGCTTATTAAAATACATGGTAATTATTTCATCCTTAGTATATTGTCGCTCTAACCTTAGGGCAATAATCCACTCTTTAATTTTTTGTAAGAGTCTTTCTGGAAGGTTTTTTGAACCCTCACCATGAAACAACAACTTTGCCAATTGTTGTGTTACGGTACTTGCCCCACCATCGCGACCAAAATTTGCAAACGCTCTGGCAGTTCCATAAAAATCAATACCTGAATGTTCGTAGAAACGAACATCTTCAGTGGCAATTAAGGCCTTTACTATATTTTCAGGGATATCTTTATATTTAATGGGCGTTCTATTCTCGTTAAAATATTTTCCTAGGGTTTTATCGTCAATAGAAATTACTTCAGTAGCCAAATTATTTTCAGGGTTTTCAAGCTCTTCAAAAGTTGGTAATTTACCAAACACACCTAAAGAGCCAAGCAAAAACAACAGAGCTATAACCCCAAAACCACTTAAAAACAATATCCAGAGCCATTTTGTATATTTTTTAAATACAGCTGTGTTTTCTGATTTTTTCTTAGTCATTTGTATTCATTTTTTCAATTTTTAAACCTACATCCGTAACACCGTTTAACAATGTTATTCCGTCAACTTCTCCACTTTTACGCATTGCATGTTGAATTGAAAAGGTATAAGTGCCAGTAGTAGGAAAAATTACATTGGTTTTAAATTCTAATGGATTTTCTTTAAGATCGGTAAAACCTTCGCCCAAAAATTTGCCCTCTGCATCGGTCATTTCATATTCTAACGTATCTACAACTTTATAATTGTTAGGAAAGTCTATCCCAACAATTAAAAATAAATTACTGTAGCCATAATCGTTATTGTTTCTGAGATTAATATATAAATTGTTTCTTGAGACAGTATCTATTGGATTGAATTCGAACTTAACGATAGAATCCTTATGCCATTCAGCATTTGGCATTGATTTATATTGATCGAAAACCAAATTGTTAGTACATGAAATTAATAATATTAAAACGATAAGTAGTCCTAAAATATTACGCATTTTTGCGGGGAGATTTTCTTTTGTTATTTCTGTTCTTTCTTCTCTTGTTGTTCTTTTTCCCTTTCTTTTTATCAAATCTAGTTAAACTGTCTTGACCGACCACATTGGTAAAAACTTTTTCAGAAACTGGAGCTAAATTCGTTTTAGAAGCATACATTTCTAAACTAGCTACTTTTTTTCCCTCTTTATTCAGTTTTATAATTTCATTTACCTGATCTACCTCAAGATCAACCCATTGCATGGGATTGTCTTTATAAGCATACCAAAGTAAGCCTTTAAAAATATCCATTTTTTGGAAAACGGCTGTTCCTTTTTCAGTTTGCAACCAAGTATCGGTTTTTGGGAAATTTTTTAAAGCATCTAGATAAGAGTCCAACTCATAATTTAAACAACATTTTAATTTACCACATTGTCCAGCTAATTTCTGAGGGTTCAGGGATAGCTGTTGGTATCTGGCAGCTGATGTGCTAACGGATCTAAAATCGGTCAACCAAGTAGAGCAGCACAATTCCCTGCCACAAGAGCCAATACCGCCAAGTCTGGCCGCCTCTTGACGCAATCCGACCTGTTTCATTTCTACCCTAATTTTAAAGGTCGAGGCCAATTCTTTGATTAACATTCTAAAATCCACCCGCTCATCTGCTGTGTAGTAAAATGTTGCTTTATTGCCGTCTCCTTGAAATTCAATATCCGAAAGTTTCATTTTAAGACCTAAACGGGATACAATTAATCTCGATTTACGCTGTACTTCCTGCTCTTTGTCTCTAGCTGATTGCCAAACATCAATATCACGTTGAGAGGCTTTTCTGTAGATTTGTTTTATTTCTTCGCTATCAAAACCAACATCTTTTTTACGCATTTGTATTTTAACCAATTCACCGGTTAAGGAAACCGTGCCAATATCATGTCCTGGGGAAGATTCTACCGCGACAACATCCCCAATAGCAATGGGCAGGTTTTTTGTATTCTTAAAAAAATGTTTTCTGCCGTTTTTAAAACGCACTTCGGCAATATTAAAAGTGGATTGGCTATTTGGTATATTCATATTAGATAGCCAATCAAAAACCGTTAATTTATCACAACTCCCCGTACCACAGCTTCCATTACTTTTGCATCCTTTAGGTACACCATTTGTATCCGTAGAGCAACTATTACAGCTCATATTTGTAAATTATATTTAAAATTACACCTATTGAAAAAGCATAATGTTAATTCATATTCAATCAATATGCAATAGGTTTTCTACTGCATCATTTTGATTTTTTATTAATCTGTAAATATAATTATAATTCATAACTTTAAAAGTTAATAAATTTATATTTAAAAATTAGGTACTTTTGTTTGAAGAACCTTTGCTAAAATAAGCTAAACATGTATAAATTATTACTAGTATTATTATTGTTGCCATTGTTCGGTTTTTCTCAAATAATTGGGGAAGCGAATGGTGGGGAATTCAAATTTAATCCTGACAATATACCCTGTATAACGGATGAGGTCAAGGCAAAAATCAATGCTGAAGTAGAGGTTAACGTTGCCTATTTGCAGCAACAAGGGAAATTATCGTTTAAAAAATCTAATTTGGCTGCACCTACCTTTATTTGGCCAGTCAAAAAATCTGCAACTGCAGAGTTTAATGATGTTTGGGCAATCTCCAATTACGTAGACCATGATGCGATGTTTCCCGATAAATTGGAAGATTACAATTGTGGTGCCAGAACTTATGATACTGACGATGGCTATAACCACTCAGGAACCGATATTTTTACATGGCCTTTTTCCTGGTATCAACAAGAAAACAATATTGCTGAAGTTGTAGCTGCTGCACCTGGTAAAATAGTTTATAAAAATGATGGAGAATCTGATATGAGTTGTAACTTTAATTCTAACAATTGGAACGCGGTTTATTTAGAACATAGTGATGGTAGTAGAACTTGGTATGGTCATTTAAAGAATGGTAGTTTAACTGCAAAAAATGTTGGAGATGACGTTGTAGAAGGTGAATATTTAGGCATCGTGGGAAGTTCAGGTAATTCAACTGGGCCACATTTACATTTTGAGGTTTATGATAGCAGTAATAATTTAATAGACCCTTTCAACGGCAATTGTAATAATATCACAACTTGGTGGCAAAACCAACCCGATTATCGTGACCCAAATATCAATGCCGTTTTAACACATTCTTCTCCACCTATATTTAATACTTGTCCAGCAACTGAAACCACTAATTTACAAAATAAATTTTTGCCAAATACAAACGTTGTCACTGCTGTTTATTTAAAAGATCAACTCGCCGGTACAACTGCTTTTTGGAGATTATACAGACCTAACAACACATTTACACAATGGACTAACAATTTAGCAAATACTTATGGGAGTTCTTATTGGTATTGGACTTTTAATAACTTGTCTCAATTAGGCACATATAGATTAGAAGTTACTTATCAAGGTCAAAAAGTTACTCATGAGTTTGAGGTAGCAACGACCTTAGGTGTAGAAGATGAAAAATTGGCAAAAGTATCAGTATCTCCAAATCCTTTCGACTCTCAGATAAAAATTTCTGGTTTTTCGTTAGAACAGGCAGACTATAAAATATCCGTCTATAACCAATTAGGACAAAAAGTTGTTCAGAAAAATGGATTTACTGAGCAATTAGAGTTGTATTTTCTGTCAGAAGGGTTGTACTTTCTGAATATTAGTAATAAAGCTACAGGAGGTTCTAAATCTTTTAAAATCATAAAAAAATAAATGCTTTTTTCAGACATTATAAATCAAGAAACAGTAAAAAAACAGCTTTTTTATAGTGTTGAAAGTGGACGGATTCCCCATGCACAATTATTTGTAGCCCCAAAAGGTACAGGTGCTTTGCCTTTAGCTATTGCATACTCCCAATATATTTTGTGCAATAATAAAGATGGTGAAAATACCAATGGTAACGAAGCTTGTAATATTAAGGTTAATAATTTAAGTCACCCCGATCTGCATTTTGCTTTTCCTGTTGCCACTACGGATAAGGTAAAAAGACACCCTGTAAGTGATTTGTTTTTAGAAGAATGGCGTCAGTTTTTAAAAGATAACCCTTACGGAGATTTACTAAACTGGTACGCACATCTGGGGATAGAAAATAAACAAGGGCAGATTGGCGTAGATGAAGCCGAAGCCATTGTAAAAAAACTAGTCTTAAAATCATACGAAGGTGGACATAAGGTGATGATTATTTGGATGGCGGAAAAGTTAAATACCGCAGCTGCCAATAAATTACTTAAACTGGTAGAAGAACCGCCCAATAAAACTATCTTATTGTTGATTACCGAAAATCAAGAACAGATTATTAGTACCATTTTATCGCGTTGTCAAGTCATAAAATTAAAACCTTTAAGTGAAAACCATATCAAAGATGCATTGATGGCACAAGAAGACATTTCAGAAAATGAAGCTCTGAAAATTGCCCATCAATCGGATGGAAATTGGAATAAAGCTTTACATATTTTAAATAATTCTACTAATGAAGAACAATTTGAACAATGGTTTATTACTTGGGTTCGCACTGCTTTTAAAGCGAAAGGCAATGCAGCTGTAATACAAGACTTGATAGCTTGGAGCGATGCTATTGCCAGTAATGGAAGGGAAGTTCAAAAAAGTTTTCTAAACTATTGTCTGCAGTTTTTTAGACAAGCCATGCTCAAAAATTATACAGCAGATTCATTGGTTTTTTTAGAACCTTATACCGAGACTTTTGATTTAGACAAATTTGCTCCATTTATACATAGCGGAAATATTTTGGAAATTTCTAACGAATTAAATGATGCCATTTATCATATTGAACGTAACGGCAATGCTAAGATAATTTTGTTGGATTTATCCATAAAATTGACACGATTGTTGCATCAAAAAGAGAACGCATAAGATAAGTTGTTCATCCTGTTTTTATTTTGTGGATATATGAACTTATAATCAATTTTATTTTCTGGATATCAGATAATAAATATATTAATCTGTACTTTCCCAAACCGTTCCAAACTCAAAAAACCGTCGTATATTTGTTATTTCCATATGGCAAAACAAAAAGTAAATAAAGCAAAAATCAAAGAAAAATTGACGTTTAAATACCGTTTTGTGGTATTGAACGAAGATACTTTTGAAGAACGTTTTTCTTTTAAACTTAACAGGCTTAATGTGCTGATATTAAGTTCTTTGTTTTCTGTTCTGTTAGTGGGTTCCACCATTTTTTTAATTGCATTTACGCCTTTAAAAGAATATATTCCTGGGTATTCTTCTACCGCTTTAAAGAAAAAAGCTACAGACTTGGTTTATAAGGTAGATTCCTTACAACAAAAGTTAGCCGTTAACGATGTCTATCTTCAAAATATTCAACAAGTCTTGACTGGCAAAGTAAAAGACATTGCCATAAATAGGGACTCTATTGAACAACAATTGCAGATTGAAGATGTAAATTTAGATAATAACATTTCCCCAATTGATTCTGCTTTTAGAGAAGAAGTTGAGCGTGAAGACAGGTTTAGTGTTTTTGAAAAAGCTACCAAAAAGACAGATTTAGTGTTTTTTGCACCTATTTCAGGTAAAATTACAGATGTTTATAATCCCGAAGAAAAACATTATGCCATAGATATTGCGGTTGAAAAAGATTCTCCCGTAAAGGCTGTAGCTGATGGAACCGTTATTTTTACGGGCTTTACCGCAGAAACAGGGTTTGTAATTATTTTAGAGCATCAAAAAGGATTTTTATCTGTTTACAAACATAATTCGTCTCTGCACAAAGAGCAGGGCGATATTGTAAAATCGGGTGAGGCGATTGCCAATGCTGGCTCTACGGGCGAATTATCCACAGGTCCTCATTTGCATTTTGAATTGTGGAACGACGGTTTTCCTGTTAATCCCATAAATTTTATAGATTTTAAGTAATGCGTATCAAATCTATTTTAGCGAAACCCATTGCTAAGCGTATTCAAAAACGAACCTATAAATGGGCAAACGTTCCCGAAAAAACCCAAGAAAAAGTATTCAAAAAACTGATCACTCAGGCGAAGAATACCACTTTTGGGAAAGAACATAATTTCGATAAAATTAAGAGCTATCAAGATTTTAAAAAACAAGTTCCCATTAGGGACTATGAGGACTTAAAACCTTATATTGAGCAAATATTGAAAGGTAAATCGGATGTGCTTTGGCACGGGAAACCTCTTTATTTTGCCAAAACCTCTGGCACTACTTCAGGAGCGAAATATATTCCACTCACGGCAGCATCTATGCCTTTTCACATTAAAGCAGCTCGCAATGCTTTGTTGATGTATATTGCCGAAACTGGCAATGCCGATTTTGTTAATGGTAAAATGATCTTTTTACAGGGCAGCCCAATAATTAATGAAAAAAACGGTATAAAAATGGGGCGGTTATCAGGAATAGTAGCTCATTTTGTGCCTAATTACCTACAAAAAAACAGAATGCCCAGCTGGGAAACCAATTGTATTGACGATTGGGAAACCAAAGTTGACACCATTGTTGATGAAACATTACAAGAAGATATGACGCTAATTAGCGGCATCCCTTCTTGGGTTCAAATGTATTTTGAAAAATTAATGGCTAAAACTGGTAAAAGCATTAGTGAAATTTTTCCAAATTTCAATTTGTTTGTTTATGGTGGTGTAAACTATGAGCCTTACCGAAATAAATTTGAAACAATGATGGGCAAAAAAGTTGATTCCATTGAATTGTTTCCAGCATCGGAAGGGTTTTTTGCTTATCAGGACAAACAGAATGAAAAAGGGATGCTACTCCTATTAAATAGCGGTATTTTTTATGAATTTGTTAAGGCTGACGAATTTTTTGACGAAAGTCCTGAAAGGCTTACAGTAGCCGATGTAGAATTGGGCGTAAATTACGTAATGATAATTTCGACCAACGCCGGGCTTTGGGCCTATAATCTTGGCGATACGGTTCAGTTTACTTCGTTAAAACCACTTAGGATAATTGTTTCGGGTAGGATTAAACATTTCATTTCTGCTTTTGGCGAACATGTTATCGCCAAAGAAGTTGAACAAGCTTTGAAGGATGCTACAGCTGGTACAACTATTGAAGTTAATGAATTTACGGTGGCTCCACAGACCAACCCTGAAAGCGTATTGCCCTATCACGAGTGGTTTATTGAATTTGAGAAAGAACCCGCTAATATGGTTGATTTTCTAACTAAAATGGACAATAGTATGCAACAACAAAACTCGTATTACTACGATTTAATTACTGGTAATATTTTGCAACCCTTAAAAGTAACCAAAATAAAAAAGGACGGTTTTCAAGAATACATGAAATCTATCGGTAAATTAGGCGGACAAAATAAGATACCAAGATTATCAAACGACAGGAAAATAGCGGATCAGTTGGCGGAATTCAGAATTGATCAATCAGCCAATTAACGAAACGATTGTAATGACAAGTATGAAAATTATTTCACTAAATATCGGCGAAAGAAGAACCGTTCAATGGCGAAAAAAAACCTTTGAAACGGGTATTTTTAAATACCCTGTAAACCATCCCATTTATTTAGATATTGAAAAAGTAAAAAATGATACTATTGCAGACAGAAAACATCATGGAGGCATAGAACAAGCCGTTTATGCTTATGGGAAAAATCACTACCAATACTTTAAACAGTTACACCCAGATTTAGATTGGCAGTATGGAATGTTTGGCGAAAACATAACACTAAGCCATTTAGAAGAAACCGAAATTCATGTTGGTGAAGTTTATCAATTAGGAGAAGCTAAAATACAGGTTACTAAATCTAGACAACCTTGTTATAAACTAGGTATTAGATTTAACGATCAATCCATTGTAAAACAATTTTGGAATTCTACCAAATGTGGGGTTTATTTTAAAGTGCTTCAAAAGGGCAACGTAACTGTTGGCGATAAATTGATTTTACTTGAAACTGCATTTGAAAATCCTACAATAGCAGAGGTATATCACAGCAAAAAACCTTCTTAATTTAAACTTTTTTATAATCATTTAGTCAAATAGTTAAAATGCTAAAACTATGATTATGAAAAATTTAATTATAATTTTATTAATAAGTATCTTATCAATATTTAGTACATCTTGTGTAACCACTGTTAGACCCGCTCAAGTACATACCAAAACAGTTGTTGTTAAAAAAGCACCCAAACATCATAAAGTGGTTTATGTAAAAGGGTACAGATATTACACTTGGGGCGGTAAATATTATAAAAAGACCAGAAAAGGTTATATAGTGGTAAAGTTTTAAAAACAAAAAACCCAAGTTAAAAACTCGGGTTTTAAGGGTAATTGATTTTGGTTATTACGAAATATTATTTTTTCAAAAGATCTCTGATTTCCGCTAATAACTCCTCTTGAGTAGGTCCAGCTGGAGCTTCTGGTGCTGGTGGTGTTTTTGTTTTGTTGTACGCTTTTACGATCATAAACAATACAAAGCCTACAATAATTAAATTGATGATCGAATTTATCCATTTACCGTACATAACTGCATTTTCGGGTTTAAAATCAGGGTCTCCAGCAACTCCTACCGCAGGCGATAGTACATATTTTAAATCCGCAAAATCTACGCCCCCGGCGAAGTTACCAACAATAGGCATCATAATGTCGGTTACAAATCCGTTTACGACCAAACCTACAGCACCTGCAAGTATAACCGCTACGGCCAAGTCTATGACGTTGCCCGTCATAATAAAATCTTTAAATTCTTTTAACATTTTTAGTTTGTTTAATAGGTTAATAAGCCGCTAATATACAAAAATTAACATTTACTTAACAATTCTTTTTACACGTTGAGAAATTGTGGTCAAAATTTCATAAGGTATTGATTTTATAATATCTGCCCATTCGTTTATCGTTTTTTGATCATTAAAAATTATCACTTCATCCCCTTCCTCGCAATCTATTTCACTAATATTTACCATTAGCATATCCATACATACGTTTCCTACAATGGGTGCTTTAGCTCCATTAATCTTTACAGAGGCTTTACCATTTCCAAAAGCCCTGTGAATGCCATCGGCATGACCGATGGGTATAGTAGCTGTTTTTATGTTTTTGTTAGCCTTAAAAGCTCTGTTATAGCCAACCGATTGTCCTTTTTCTATAGTGTGAATCTGTGATATTATCGATTTTAACGAAGCTACATTCTTTAAGTTTTTGGTCAATTTTTCATCATTTGCAAATCCATACAAACCTATTCCTATCCTGACCATATCAAAATGAGCATTGGGAAAGTTCAAAACACCAGAAGTATTGGTCATGTGGAAAAGTGGCGAATAGTCTATTTTTAATTTGACCTTATTAATGATATCTTTAAAAGTTCGGATTTGCTGCTCGGAAAAATCTTTTTCTTTCAAGTCTTCGCTTGCAACCAAATGCGAGAAAATCGATGCAATTTTTATAGACTTTGTTTTATTGGTTTTTTCTATTATACTATCAATTTCATTACTGTTAAAACCTAATCTGTTAAGGCCAGTGTTGAATTTAATATGAGTTGGGTAATACTTTTGATTTTCCGATTCCGCTACTTTTATAAATGCCTCTAGTGTACGTTTACTGTATAAATTAGGTTCTAAACAATACTTGATAATATCCTTAAAATCAATAATTTGAGGATGCAACACTAAAATTGGTGTCTTAATTCCAGCCCCTCGTAAAGCAACTCCTTCTTTAGCATAAGCAACGGCAAAATAATCTACTTTTAATTTTTCCAAGTGTTTGGCAACAATACAAGCATCCGTTCCATAGCCAAAAGCCTTTACAACCGCTAAGGTCTTAGTGTTCTTATGAAGTTTTGACTTTAAGTATTCGAAATTGTGCTGAAGTGCCTTGAGGTCGATTTCTAAAACCGTTTCTTGCGTTTCGCTCATTTATTGCTCAGGTTTAGGTGTGATTTTTTGAGCATCTTTCACTTCCATGTTTTTTACCTTTTCTTGTAACATTTCCTTGTAATATGCTGCCCTGCTCAAAGGTTCGTATTCTTCGGTCTCTCCTAAAAAAACTACATTGTCATTTTTTATTTTTCTATGGCTGTAATGAGCCAAATTTCCCGTTTTTGTACAGACCGCATGTACTTTGGTAACATATTCTGCCGTTGCCATTAATGCTGGCATTGGCCCAAACGGATTACCTTTAAAATCCATATCCAATCCAGCTATGATTACCCTAACTCCCCTGTTTGCCAAATCATTGCAAACGGCTACAATTTCATCGTCAAAAAACTGGGCTTCATCAATACCCACCACGTCCACATCATTGGCCAAAATTCTAATATTCGCAGCAGCTGGAACCGGGGTAGATCTAATCTCGTTGGCATCGTGCGAAACCACATTGTCCTCATCATAACGCTTGTCAATCGTGGGTTTAAAAATCTCTACTTTTTGTTTTGCAAACTGAGCTCTTTTAAGTCTTCGAATTAATTCTTCTGTTTTACCCGAAAACATAGAACCGCAGATAACTTCTATCCAACCAAATTGTTCTGCTTGATTTACCGTATTTTCGAGAAACATTTTGTAATTTTAAGCGTTGTTATAATAGTAACTTGTTTTAGATTTTAGAATCTTAACAAATCTATTAAAAATTAGTCCTACAACATAAATAAAATTATCATTTTATGCACAAAAAACTAGAAGCAGAGTTAGTGAGTCTAGCTCATAGCATTTTACAAATGAAAAATAGGGATGAGGCTTTGGCCCTGCAAGAAAAGGCAAGATTGCTCTACGAAAAACTCTCTGTGCTTGCTTTTGTAGATGATTATGTGGCAACAACGCCAAATCTTCAAAAATCCAAGGAGCAACTTATTTCTGAAGTTCAAACCAAAATAGAGAAAAAAAGTGCTGAAATACCTGTGGTCAACAAACCTGAGCCTTCTATAATACCCATAGCAAAACCTGTAGTAAAGCCCTTAGAGCCAAAAAAGGAAGTGGAAGAAAAAAAGTCTTTTCGAACCTACTTTCGATAAGGTAAAAATAGATATTAAAGGGCTAAGAGCCAATCAAATAAGTTCTAAAGAAGAATTTAGGGATTCGGTTTCAGCCGATAAGACCTCAACGCTTTTTGACGATGACGATAAACCTAACGAAAAGAAAACACTGAACGATAAAATGTTCAATAAAACTATCCAAATAGGGCTGAACGACAGAATTGCATTTGTAAAGAACCTGTTCAATTTCAGTCAAGCCGATTTCAATAGAGTTTTATCTCAATTGAATACCTTGAAATCTGAAAAAGAAGCAAAAGATTTTATTTACAACCAAATTAAACCAGAATATGACTGGGCAGGAAAAGAAGAGTATGAAGCAAGGTTAATTACTATTATTGAAAGAAAATTCTCATAAAAACATGCAAACATCAGATTTTAATGCCCTTTTTGATAAAGTTATAGAAAAGTACCATATTAAAGATTCAGTTGACCAGCCTTTTGAAAATCCTTATGGCAAAAATACATTGGAACATTTACTTTACCGAAAATGTTGGATAGATACCGTGCAATGGCATTACGAGGACATTATCCGTTTACCGGATATCAATCCTAAAGAGGCATTGATCTTAAAGCGAAAAATCGATGCTTCAAATCAAGATCGAACCAATATGGTTGAGTATATTGATAGTTATTACTTCGATATTTATAAGGGTGTTAACGTCAAATCCAATGCAACTATCAATACCGAAAGTCCGGCATGGGCCATAGACCGCTTGTCTATTTTGGCACTTAAAATCTATCATATGAAAGAGGAAGCCAACAGAACATCGGCTTCTGAAGAACATAGGGCAAACTGCCAACAAAAATTAGATGTTCTTTTGGAGCAACGCGTAGATTTAAGTACCGCTATTGACGAATTATTGAACGACATTTCAGAAGGAAAAAAATATATGAAAGTTTATAAACAGATGAAAATGTACAATGATGATGAGCTTAACCCGATGTTGTACGCTAAAAAATGATTATTTAAGCTGATTTTTTAACGCTTCTATCGTTTTTTTAGCATTTCCCACAAAAATCTTACCGTCAACAATAATTACAGGGCGTTTTAAAAACGTGTATTCGTCTAAAATTAGACGTTTATAGTCTTTTTCCGATAAGGTTTGATTTTTTAAATCCATTGCTGCATACTTTTTGGAACGTTTACTGAACAATGCTTCATAACTATTGGTTAAAGCGTACATTTCTTCTAATTGTTTAACCGTAATCGGGTCAGATTTAATTTCTTGAAGGACAAATCTGTCCGTATTAATTTCTTTTAAAATTCTTCGACAAGTATCACAGGTTTTTAAAAAATATATTTTTTTCATTAAGGTGGATTTAAAATTTAAAGCATTATTTTCACGCTAAATTAAATAATATGGATAAACAATTTGATATTTTAAAGGCAAATAGGCTTTTAATTCTCAAAATAATCGATGGTTTAACTATAAAGCAGCTTAATAAAATTCCCACAGGGTTTAAAAACAATATTGTTTGGAATGTGGCTCATTTAGTGGTTACACATCAGTTGTTATGTTACAGGTTTTCTGGACTGCCATTATATATTTCAGATGAAATGGTCGAAAAATATAAAAAGGGTACAGCTCCGAAAAATGATATTGACCTGGAAGAATTTGAACAAATAAAAACACGGTTTTTATCTTTACCTGATAAATTTGTGCAAGATTATGAAAATGGAACTTTTAAAACCTATCGGTCTTACACTACAAGTGCCAATGTTACCTTAAATTCCATTTCGGATGCCATTGAATTCAATAACTTTCACGAAGGTATTCACTTAGGATACATCCTAGCTTTAAAAAAATTAGTTTAATAGTGCTACATTTGCATTTTAAATTCTCAATCAACAATATTACATGAAATTCAACACAAAAACCATACACGGAGGTCAACAACACGACCCTTCAACTGGGGCGGTAATGCCTCCAATATATCAAACATCTACTTTTGCACAAAGCAGTCCCGGCAAACATAAAGGCTATGAATATTCTAGGGCCGCAAACCCTACCAGAACAGCTTTAGAAAACAATTTTGCTGCAATTGAAAATGGTACTCACGGTTTTGCGTTTTCATCGGGTTTGGCCGCTACGGATTGTGTTATAAAACTGCTGAACCCTGGAGATGAAGTTATTGCCGGAGACGATTTGTATGGTGGTTCATACCGAATGTTTACCAAATTATTCGAAAAATACGGTATAAAATTCCATTTTGTAAATATGGAAGACGCTTCAAACGTGGAAAATTATATCAATGAAAATACAAAGTTAATATGGTTGGAAACACCTACCAATCCGTTAATGAAAGTAGCAGATATTGAGCAAATTTCTAAAAATGTTAAGGCTATTGATAGTTCTATTTTAATTGCCGTTGACAACACTTTTGCTACACCCTACTTGCAACTGCCATTAGATTTGGGTGCTGACATAGTGATGCACTCTGCCACTAAATATCTAGGAGGCCATTCTGATCTGGTTATGGGTGCTTTAATGGTAAAAGATAAGGAACTAGCAGAAAAAATTCATTTTATACAGTTTGCAGGCGGGGCAATTGCTGGCCCTCAGGATAGTTTTTTAGCTTTAAGAGGTATTAAAACACTTCATTTAAGAATGCAACGCCATAGCGAAAATGGACTAGCGGTAGCTGAATACCTATCATCACACCCAAAGGTAAGCGAAGTTTTTTACCCTGGATTACATAGCAATAAAAATTACGCTATTGCTAAAAAACAAATGAAAAGTTTTGGCGGAATGGTATCTTTCAAATTAAAGAATGAAAATAAAAGTGCAACTTTTAAAATATTGGAAAGTTTTAAGGTATTTACCTTAGCGGAATCTTTAGGCGGGGTTGAGAGTTTGGTAAATCATCCAGAAACAATGACGCATGCCTCCATTCCCGAAACTGAAAGAGAAAAGATAGGTATAACTACCAACTTAATAAGATTGAGCGTAGGTATTGAAGATATTGACGACCTCTTAGAGGATTTAAAAAATGCCTTAGATTAATATTTTCTTGCAAAGGTTTCCATGTCAAAAACAACACCTACACTAAAATAAATTAAAGTGTCATTGAACTTACTAGAATTATCTTTTTTAGAATCTAGCCCATCAAATTTATCAGTAAAGAAGTATTGCCATCTTGCATCTAAAACCAAATCAAAATTATTTAGTTTGTAACGCGTACCAGCACTCATAGTCATAGAAAACGCATTTTGTTTACCAACATATACTTGGTCTTGCCATTTTTCAGGTAAAACCGAAGGGTTAGTAGTCCAATCTCCAAGGTCAGATGTAAGTTCTGGAGTAAAAATGTTGAATTGGATTCCTGCACTTATATAAGGTGCAAATCTATCGTCATCATTAAATAAAAGACCATAATCTTCTAAATTCTTAAAATAATATTCTAAGCTAGTACCAAAGTTGAGAGATTTGGTTTTACCTTTCATGGCTCTTAACTCATCTACTATTGGATTGTTTGCACCATCCTGCACATAACGCCCTTTGTGTTCTAGACTATTGTTAAAATAGTAAGACACCTCCGTTTTTAATTTAAAATGATCAGAAAAATAACTGGCCCCATTTCTCCAATTGTAGTTACTACCATAAAAACTTAAATAATGAACTGCCGCCACACCGAAACTAGTAGCCGTACTACTCGGTAAATGATGCCTTTCACCATAATCTGTTTGCATGGTAACTGGTCCTGTGGTAATTCCAAATTCATGACTTAACTCTAACTGTGCAAAGGCACTAGATGTTGAAAAAAGTATGATTAATGTAAATAATTTATAAGATAGTTTCATGTACTCTCCCTTTTGGGTCGCAATTTAGTAAAAAATATGCAATAGCATTATTTAAAAACACTATTAAAACTTAAATTTATTAAAAATATTGTTTGTTTTTTAACATTTACTCTTTTGGGTTCCAAAAAACCGTCTCAAAGTTTATAATCTTAGCATCTTTTACCTCGATTCCTTCGTTTTCCAATAGTTGTTGCATTAAATTAATTCCGTTAAAGTGATGCTTGCCTGTTAAAATCCCATTTCTATTTACAACTCTGTGAGCTGGTATCGTATCGTCAAGGCCACTTGCGTTCATAGCCCAACCTACCATTCTAGCAGACTTAGCAGCACCTAAATGTTTGGCTATTGCTCCGTAAGAGGTAACTCTGCCATAAGGAATTCTCCTAGCAACTTTATATACTTTTTCAAAAAAATTATCTTCCTTCATCTTAAGGAATAAAAATATAAAAAATATTTAGAACGTTAGTAGTTAGTTCTAAATTTAGTATAAGTTATAGCTTTGTCTTGCTCTAAAAATTGTTTTTCGTAAAAAGTTTGGATATTTATAACCTCCAACGGACTGTGATGGTTCTTGTATATGTCATGATGGGCATAAATAATGTCATGCCCTCCTTCTTGTAATAAACCTAGTGTGTATCCGTGTAAAAACTCGCTATCGGTTTTTAGGTGAACTATCCCTTTATCATTAAGTATTTGCTGGTATTTTTTTAGAAATTCGGGGTTCGTAAGACGATGTTTCATTCGCTTAAACTTAATTTGAGGATCAGGAAAGGTAATCCAAATTTCACTAATCTCGTTGTCGGCAAAGCACAAATCTATCAACTCAATCTGGGTGCGGAGAAAAGCAACATTGTTAAGGTTGTCTTCCAAAGCGGTCTTGGCACCACGCCAAAAACGTGCCCCTTTTATATCAATACCTATATAATTTATTTGCGGATTTTGCTTGGCCAAAGCCACAGTATATTCGCCTTTGCCACAACCCAATTCTAAAACAATAGGATTGTTATTTTTAAAAAAAGTGTTCCACTTAGATTTTAAATGAAAACCATCAAAAATTTCTTTTCGAGAAGGTTGTAAAACATTTGCAAACGTTTCATTCTCTCGAAAGCGTTTTAATTTGTTTTTACTTCCCAAAATATGCTTTTGTTAAAGACTATTTTCTCTTTGATGTTTTACCATTTTGCCCAACCAATAAAAAGTTGCAATAAAACCTAAAAGCACTATTATAGTATTAAATATATTAGATGTCCACCAACCATCCATAGATCTAAAAAAATCATATGGTACAAATAAAACATTTGTGAAAAAATCGCCTAAAGCTCTAAAAATATTGTTTGCAATCATATCTTAAGTATATTTACAGGGCAAAAATATGAATAATTACCAATGATTGCCAATTTTTTTAATAAATCAACACCAATAACAACTTTTACGATTTTTATTTTGTTAACATTGGTAATTGTAGCTGCTATTTTTTCACTTCCAGAAGTTGATTTCACCTTAATTTTCTTTTTAAATAGGTTGAGCATTTTAATCTTGCTTTTGCTCACGCTTTTTTTAGTTCAGTTTATTACTAAAAAAAACGGTTTGATAAAAGATAATGCGTATGATTTGTTTTTGACGGTAATCTTTATTGCCATGTTTCCTAAAGTTACCGCTAATTTTACCGTAATAATATCCCATTTCATTTTATTATTAGCTTTTAGAAGAATTTATAGTTTAAGAACCATTAAAAATCCTAAAGAAAAATTATTTGACAGCTCGTTTTATATCGGTATTGCAGCTTTAATTTACCCTTGGTGTATTTTATATATACTTTTGCCATATACGGCAATTACCAACTTTAACAAACGAACCATTAGAAATGTAATTATACCTTTGGTTGGTTTAATAACACCTTTTATAATCTATATTTCTTATCTTATATTAATTGATGAGTTTGAAACATTCGATATTGCTTTAAACTCAAATTTCTTATTTACAAATTACAATAATCTAAATTTGTTAATTCCGGTGGCTTTGTTATTTGGGTTTGTTATTTGGGTTATTATTCCAACTACATTAAAAATTATAACTTTTAACAGTGAGCTAAAAAATTCATGGTATGTTTTGATTACACATTTAATACTAAGTATTTTAATAATAATACCCGCACCAATAAAAGATGGTTCTGAATTTTTGTTCCTATTTTTTCCAACAGCAGTTCTTTTCACCAATTACTTGCAAATGGTAAAAGAAAAATGGTTTAAAGATGTGTTTCTATATTTATTTGCTGTTGGAGCCATTGTCTCTTTTTTCTTATAATTTTTCCCCATAAGAAAGATCTCCCGCATCGCCCAAGCCAGGCAAAATATATCCTCTGGCATTCAATTTATCATCAATTGAGGCAATCCACAACTGCGTATTTTTTGGAAAAACTCTTTTTATATAATTTACCCCTTGTATTGAGCCTATTACCGATAAAATATGAATTTGTTTAGGTGTACCGTGATTTTTAATGGCTTTTAGTACATTTTCCAATGTTTTTCCGGTAGCCAGCATCGGGTCCGCCAACAATAAAATTTTATTATTTAAAGATGGGGCAGCTAAATAATTTACAATTACTTCAAAATCATCACTACCTTCAGGGTGATGCCTATAGGCTGAAACAAAGGCATTTTCTGAACTATCAAAATAATTCAATAAGCCTTGGTGCAACGGAAACCCAGCTCTTAAAATGGAGCATAGTACCAATTCGTCTTGTAAAACCGAAACTTTTTTGTTTCCTAAAGGAGTTTGTACATTTTTTGACTTATAACTTAGTGTTTTGCTCAATTCATAAGATAAAATTTCACCTATGCGTTCAATGTTTCTTCTAAATCGCATAGCATCTTTTTGAACATCAACATCTCTTATTTCCGCTACAAATTGATTTAAAATAGAGTTGTTATCTTCAAAATTGTGAATTATCATAAAAGTGAGCTTTATACAAAAATACACTTTTACTAGGAATTTTAATCGTTATTTTAATGTAGAAAACTTCTGCAATTTTTAAAAATATTGTATCTTCACAAACTGAATACTATTTATTAATCAATTAAAACAAAATTAAATTATGGGATTATTTTCATTTATTAAAAATGCTGGAGCAAAAGTTTTTGGCATTGGCAAAACCACAGAAGAAGAAGCTGCCGAAGATGCGGCAAAGGCTGCTGAGCTAGCTCGGGTAAAAGCTGGTAAATTGGTAGATGCAGTTGAGGCATTGGGCTTTGGTGTAACTGATTTGGATATAACTGTTGACGGTGATTTAGCAACTGTTTATGGTGAAGCTGAAAATCAAGCTACTCGCGAAAAAGTGGTGTTGGTTGTAGGTAATACTGAAGGTATAGCAAGTGTTGATGATAGAATGACAACTGCTGTTCAAGAGCCTGAAGCTCAATTTCATACCGTTGTTAGTGGTGACTCTTTAAGCAAAATTGCTAAAACCTATTACGGAAATGCTATGAAATATCCTGTAATATTTGAAGCAAATAAGCCAATGTTAACGCATCCTGATAAAATTTATCCAGGTCAGGTATTACGTATTCCTGCTGAGGACTAAATTACAAGAACATAAAAGTTTAAAAAAAACCTCCATCTCGGAGGTTTTTTAGTTTCAAATTAATTCTATAAATGAAAACGCAGTCCTAATGAAATATTATGCTGTTCAACCAAAGCGTCTTTAAAAATAGGGTTTAAATCATATTTTAAATATAAAGTTGTGTCGCCAAAACCAGCATATGTACTTAGTCCATAAACAAAATTGGTTGTGTTGTAATCGCGTTTTATCTTGTCTTTTACTTTATCTCCATCTATTTGATATTTTAATTTTTGACGCGTCCCTAAATTAAAACCGGCATACCCACCTATCCCGAACTTAAAATTTCTATGTGTTGAGTATCTAATACTATGCTCTGTTTTTCTGAGCTTTGATGGGCCAAATTCAAAATGAATGGGAAACACCAGATTGTCCATACGTAATTTTGCTTTTTTAAGGTTGTATTGAAATTCTTGTAATTCTGTTTGATTATTATTATCAACAAAATATTGATTGTCCTTAGGTTTTAATCCGTTAAACTGAAATGATAATCCGTAATTAAGTCTTAAAAAGTTTGAATTTTTAAATACTCGTGTTTGCCAAGCCCAACCCAATTCAAAAAAGCGACTTCCACCAATTTTATAAGGTGAATCATCAAAAGACTGATTATCTATCAACGCATTGTTTAAGCCAAAGGCTATAATTAAGTCTGATGTAGTTTTTCGGTCGTATTTTATTTTTTTTTGTCTTTTGTCTTGAACCAACATCCCAAAAACATAATCGTTGTCCCTACTTTTTGCACCAATACCTATTTCAACACTAACTGGTGGTGAAGAATCAATTTCACTTAAGGTTCCATCATTTCTTTCCAATAAAGCTATCTTGTTGTCAATTATAGCTATTCTATTTTCAATATTCAAGGCATGTTTTTTTGCTAGTTCTTCTTTTAAGTCTTGAGCTTCATCTTTAGTTATTTCCTTGTTTTCTAAGCGTTTATTAATAGTTTGAACTTCTTTTTTTAAAACCTCTTTTTCTTGCATTACTATTCTTTCTTTTTGCTCTTTTAAGATTTCTATACTCGTCTTTTGATAATCTTGAGCAGCTAAACTTTGAACGATCAATAAAATAAGAGCGACCAATAGGTGTATCATAATTTTCATAATAAATTGATTTATTTGTTATTACTATCGTTTGAGGCGAATTAGTACAATAATTATTAATAAAATCTTTAAGGTTTAATTATTTCTTGCTGCAATGGCGTTTCTAGATTCGAATATTCCTTTTTTTAGCAAATCGAAAAGCTGATCTTTTAAAGGTTTATCCAATTCGTCTTCTACTTCATTAAGCAAAGCCATAGCATCAACGGTTTGGTTTTGGCGAAATAATTTATTTTGGAGTATTTCTTTTTGAGCTTGTAGAATTAGGGAATCAACTTCTAAATCTGTCAAGGTTTTATGGTTTTGTTCTAAGTTTTCCACTTTGGCAACTACTTCAGCAATCTTTTGCTGTATTAATTCTTCTTGATTAGAAATATCATTGTTAGTCACTACTCCCATTTGAGGATTTACTATCGCAACCTCGGTAATTGCATTTTTTTGAGGATTTCCATTTGGTCTTTCCGACTTTATTTTAGTGTTTTTATCCAACAACTCTTTAATATTATTTTGTTTATCAATAGGTGTATCTGCAATTTGGTTTTCTTCTGAACTTTCGATCGCTTTATCGTAAATGTCACTCTTGATTTCAATGCTATCTTTATCAGTATCAACTATAGTACTATTTCCATCCATATTAGATTTTTTAGCATTGAAATAAATGGTAGAAATAATTATTAATCCAGCAAAACTAGCTGCAATTCCCCACCATAAATACTTGGGCTTTCGTTGTTTTTGTGGTTTATCCAATTTTTGGGAAATTTTATCCCATGATGAAACTTTTGGCTGTATTTCACGCTTATTTAGCTCCTCTTTTATATGTTGTTCAAATTTATTTGGTGCCATAACCTATAATTTTTTGTTGCTTTAATTTTTCTTGTAGCATTTTTCTGGCTTTGTACAATTGCGATTTGGACGTACTTTCAGTAATATCGAGCATTTTAGCAATTTCTTGATGTTTATAACCTTCAACAGTATTGAGTATAAATACCGTTTTGTAGCCAGTGGGCAACGCATCAATTAACAATTGAATGTGGGCTACATCTAATTCAGAAGATTGTAAAGTACCTAAGTCATCATTACGTTCAAAAACCTCATCGTCATAAACTACAAATTGTTGTTTTCTGAGGTAAGAAATAGATTCCCTAATCATTATTTTTCGAATCCAACCTTCAAAACTACCTTCATGCCTAAAAGAACTTAAATATTTAAAAACTTTTACAAATCCGTTAATCATAACATCTTCGGCAAATTGCAAGTCTTTAATGTACTGCCTGCAAACACTCAACATTTTTGGAGCATATTTTTCATACAAGGCCTGCTGTGCCTGTCTGTTAGCAGAAGCGGCTTTTTTAATCAATTGCTTTTCGTTGGTATAAAGTGAAATGATTTTCAATGGTTTTGTTTTCTATAAATATAGACGTGTTGGAAATGGAAATGGTTGCCTGGGTGGTGTAAAAAACGTTGTGATGCAACGTTTCTACCATGTTCTTAAATCATTTTTAGTAAAATTCCATTCAGGGGTGCGGAGTTGTTCTAAACCATCTGCATTGTACCATGGGCTAATATTGGTATCATTAAAATTCTTTAATATATGAATTTCCTGTGCGGGCATATAGCTTTGGGCCAATAAAAACATTTTATTACCTTCCTCGTTTTTAGCTATATCAACCACAATAACCGCATGTCCAGGACTACCACCTTGAATAAAAACATCGCCAACTTGCAAGTCTTTTAAATTGACCTTTTGCATTTCCTTTGCTAAGGACAACGTTCCTGCATAGCTAAAAACCATGGTTAAGTACTTATCGAAATTACTACGTGAATCGCTTTTTTCTCCGCCGTTATACCAACTTACTTTATTGCCCTTAACAGATATGCGTTGTCCGTTTCTCCATTTACTGTATTTGGCGTCAAATCCGTTAGTAAAATTGAATCGGATACTGTCGTATTTCTTCTGTTCGTATAAATAATCCGCACGTAAACGCATAGTGGCATCTGCACATTGTTGTAAATCGCGTTTGCCAACACTAATGTCAAAAATAGCAGCGTGAACATCTTGACGATTTTTAAGATTTCCGTTGAATAGTTGTACTTTTTTACCGTGTTTTTTTAAAGGATAGTTTTGTAGAAAATAGCCGAAAGTGTGTGCTTGAAGCGAATCTCGTTTATAACCTTTCGGTGGATTAAATCTGGTCTTTAATGTTTTTCCGTCAGGATTTATAAGATTTTCTTGTGTGATGGATGTAGTAATTGAGGTAAAAATATTTTGCTTCGTATTTTCCTTTTTGCAGGATAATAGGATGATAATCAAAAAGGGTATATATAGTTTCATAATTTGTATGTATCAAACATTATACCGTTACAAAAGCTAACAATTGTAATTTCAGTTACTTTCAAAAGATTCTTCGCTTTTTGTCTGTCTTAGGCTACTGACAAAAAACTCTGAATGACAGGTAATATTTAAATTAACTCCTCAATTTTATCGACCACAGTTTGAGGCTTTATACTCCGCATTACATCTCCGTATCCTTCGAAAACTTTATTTCCGTAAATGGAACATGGTAATTTAGGATATTTTTCAAAATCAGGTAGAATTTGATGTTCCATCGGTTGGTTAAAGGGTGTAAATCCTGCGTAAGGATGTGTTACGCCCCAAACGGTTATGGTTTTAACACCTTGCATAGCAGCTAAATGGCCATTGGCGGAATCCATGCTAAGCATGCCGTCTAAATTGGAAATTAAAGCCAATTCTTCCTTAAAATCTAGCTTTCCAGCAACAGAAATGGTGTTTTCAAAACGGTTTTCTAATTTGCTTAATACTTTTATTTCGTCTGCTCCACCACCAAAGAGCATAATTTTATAATTGTTGGATTTCACTAATTGCTCAATTACTTTTCCCATCAAATCCAACGGATACATTTTGCCCTGATGTTGTGCGAAAGGGGCTATGCCAATCCATTTCCCATCCCTAACCCTTCCCCAAGGGAAGGGGATATCGGTCAAATCTTTCTTTGATGGAAAAACGGGATTTTCCAAATCAATTGGATATCCCAACTTCCTAAAAACATCGGCATAGCGTTCGTGCGATGATTTTAATTGTTTAAAAACCTTGTTTTCTGGTCGTGTCAAAGCTTTTTTTTCTGCCCTACCTTTATCAATTACGACATTTTTAATTCCCACAAGAAAAAATCGCAACATCTTGGAACGAAGTACATTGTGCAGGTCGGCTATTTTATTGGGTTTTAGTTTTTTAAGCTCTTTGCTTAATTTATGTAATCCCAAAACACCTTTGTGTGTCTCTTTTACATCGGCATCGTAAAAAGTTACATTAGGAATATCATCAAAAAGTGGCTTGAAAAATGCCCTAGAAACCATGGTAACTTTTAGTTCAGGATATCTTTTTACCAAAACCCTTAACACAGGCACAACTATAGCAACATCGCCCATAGCTGAGAGTCTAATAACTATAATATCAGTCCATAGATTGGATGTAGTTAAATCTATATCGGTTTTGGTGCTTGACATTATCTACTTTTAGGGCAGTATATTCCTGTTAAAATTAATAAAATTTCCCAATAAAACTATAATTAAAAAGACCTACAAGGTTAATCTCCTCCGCTAAATGCTTCGGCGGTCGAAGAAGAAACCTTGCAGGTCGTTATATATTGGCCTAGTTCTTCTGAACTTGATGGATACCACACCTGTCAGGTTTTCCATCGCTTTTGCCAAGGCTTAAAACTTACAGGAGCTAAAACTGCCCACTGCTACTGCTTACTGCCAACTTATTTTACCCTTTCACAATCTTCTCTTGATGATCAATAGACTCTTGGTGTATAGACTTGAAAATTTTTTCAATAAAATCTTCACTAAGCCCATGCTCATTTCCTTCTTTTACCATTCCCTGCATAACTTCTGCCCATCGGCTACGTTGTAAAATAGCTACGTTACTCTCTTTTTTTACTTTACCTATACCTTCCACAACGCCCATTCTATCGGCCAACAACTCAATTAATTGTTTATCCAATACGTTGATCTGTGCTCTTAAATTACTTAGTTTTTCCACAGCGTCTTTATCTTCAACCCTTCCTTTACGAACTTTGAGTTGTTCGGTTATTTCATTTAATCTGGCTGGTGTAATCTGCTGTTTGGCATCACTCCAAGCATTGTCTGGGTCAAAATGTGTTTCAATCATTAAACCTTCAAATTTTAAATCTAAAGAAGTTTGGCATACATCAAAAATACCATCACGCTCACCACAAATATGCGATGGATCGTTAATTATTGGCAATGTTGGGAATCTTTGTTTTAACGCAATTGGTATTTGCCATTGCGGTGTATTTCTGTATTTGGTCTTTTTAAATGATGAGAAACCTCTGTGAATAGCTCCTAAATTTTTAATACCCATAGTATGTAAACGTTCAATGGCACCAATCCACAATTCCAAATCGGGATTTATAGGGTTTTTTACCAATACAATCTTGTCAGTACCAGCTAATGCATCAGCAATATCCTGAACCGCAAACGGATTTACAGTAGTTCTCGCACCGATCCAAATAATATCAATATCAAATTCGATGGCTAATTTAGCATGTTCCGCATTGGCAACCTCAACGGTTGTGAGCATTCCTGTTTCTTCTTTTACCTTGGCTAGCCAAGGTAAAGCCTTAACACCGTTACCCTCAAAATTACCTGGACGTGTTCTAGGTTTCCAAATACCTGCTCTGAATACAGTAGCATCTGTATCTTTTAATTGATGAGCAATTTTTAACACTTGCTCTTCTGTTTCTGCACTACATGGACCTGCAATTACCAAAGGATGGCTAAGTTCCATTTTCTTTAACCATATTGAAAAATCTGTTTTTTCCATAATTTCTACTGTTTCTATTAAATACTACTGTGTATTCTATTATTACTATTTATTTTTATTATCTATTGATTATTAATTAGTTACCTACTTAACAATACCGTCTAGTATGTTTTTTATACGGTTGGTATTCTCCATAATTTCAAAAACTTCTTCATTTGAGCCTTCTTCAATCTTTGTTTTAAAAGTTTCCAGATTTTTGATATACTCATTTAATGATTTTAAAATGTTTTCTTTGTTTTGTAAAAAAATGGGCGTCCACATGGCTGGTGAACTTTTTGCCAAACGCACTGTAGACCTGAATCCACTCCCCGCCATATTAAAGATGTTTTTTTCGTTAGGTTCAATTTCCAATACCGTTTTACCTAACATAAAAGCACTGATATGCGATAAATGTGAAACATAGGCAATATGCTTGTCGTGCTCATCGGCGTTCATAAAGGTTATTCGCATTTGTAATTCATCAAACACTTGCAATGCTTTTTCCAATATTTTCTTGTCGGATGCCTTTTTTTCACAAATAATATTGATCTTATTAGTAAACAATCCACTAAAAGCAGCTTCGGGGCCTGAAAATTCCGTACCTGCAATTGGATGAACGGCTACATAATTCTTTCTATTGGGATGATTCTTAATCTGACTACAAACCTGTCCCTTAACCGATCCCACGTCGAAAACCAGAGCATTATCCGAAATGCGATCCAAAACCATTTTTGTAACTGCTGGAATAGCATCCGCAGGAACAGCAACAATAACTATATCAGCTGTAGCGATATCATTTTCAGTTCCAGCGGCATCAACGATATTCAACTCTAATGCCTTTTCGGTATGATTCTCATTTTTATCCAGACCAATAATATGACGATTGCCATTTTTCTTAAGGTCAATGGCCAAAGAGCCACCTATTAATCCCAAACCGATGACAACAATTTTTTCCATCACTTCTCGGTTATTATACGCTGTAAAACTTCCATTAATATTTCTTCAGTTACACAAAGTGATAATCTAATATAACCTTCACCATTTGAACCGAATATTGTGCCCGGAGCCAAAAACACATCATAGGTATATAATAAGTCATCGGCCGTTTGCTCTGCTGTTAATCCTATGGGTAATTTTGCCCAAACAAATAGTCCAGAGCTGTTTTTGTCATAAGTACACCCTAAAGCATCGGCAATTTTCCAGGCTATATTTCTGCGTTTTTCGTAAATGATATTTAGGTTGGCAAACCAACTAGGATCTGATTGTAAGGCTGCAATTGCCCCTTGTTGGATGCCATAAAACATACCCGAATCCATATTGCTTTTTACCTTTAACACCGTTTGGATGTTTTCGGCAGAACCTAATAGCATCCCCACTCGCCATCCTGCCATATTAAAGGTTTTGCTTAGGGAATTAAGCTCTAAAGCCACCTCTTTTGCTCCGTCAACACTTAAAATACTCTGTGGGTTATCATTCAAGATAAAACTGTACGGATTATCATTTATCAATAAAATATCGTGCTTTTTGGCAAAAGTCACTAAATCTTCATACAATTCTAACGTTGCATTTTTTCCTGTTGGCATGTGCGGATAGTTGATCCACATCAATTTTACTTTCGATAGATCAGATTTTTCCAACGCTACTAAATCAGGATACCAACTATTTTCATCGTTCAAATCATAATAAACGGTTTCTGCTTCTAATAAATTAGTTACAGAAGTATAAGTAGGATAACCAGGGTTCGGGATTAAAACTTGATCTCCAGCGTTTAAAAAAGCCATAGAAATGTGCATTATGCCCTCTTTGGAACCCATTAAAGGTAAAATCTCGTTCTCAGGATCTATGGCAACATTATAGTACTTATTGTAAAAATTAGAAATGGCATCCCTAAATTCAGGTAAACCTTGATAGCTTTGGTAACCGTGAATGTTATTTTGTTCCAACGCATTCTGCATTGCTCTACTAACGGTTATTGGCGGATCTAGATCAGGACTGCCAATACCGATATTGATAATAGGTTTGCCTTCCGCTTTTAATTGACGGACTTCCCTCAATTTTTGTGAGAAGTAATACTCCTGAACGCTATGTAATCTATTGGCTTTAGTTGGCATATTTACGTTTACTTTGTTGGTATTCGCCCAATATTTTCAGTTCGCTTACATTTTGTTTTACCTGTCCAATGGCTTTTTGAAACAACCCATAATCATCAAAAATAACATCTGCAAAAAAGGCATAGTTCCAAGGATCATCAATAATGGGTAGCGATTGTATTTTAGATAAATTCATATTGAAGTCGGCAAAAATACGCAAAACGTCTGACAAACTTCCTGTATGGTGATGAGTTATAAACCGCAACGATGCCTTATTGATTACATTTGGTGTTACGATAGCACCATTATTTTTCTTCAAAATAAAAAAACGGGTATAATTTTGCTTACGTGTTTGAATTTTACTTTCAATAATATTCAACTTATATATTTCAGCGGCTTTTTTACTCGCTATGGCCGCAATACCTTTGAGCTTCTTATCTTGAATCTGTTTGGCAACTTCGGCAGTATCAGTTTCCTCAACTAATCTAATTTCAGGATGATCCCTGAAGAATTTTCTGCACTGTAAAATTGCCATTGGGTGAGACCACACTTCTTTTATATCGGTTAGAGATTGACCTTCCAACGCCATTAAATTATGTTGAATGGGTAAATGCACCTCGCCCTGTATTTTTAAATCGAATTCATTAATTAATGCATAATTTGATAAAATTGAACCTGCCAAGGTGTTTTCTATTGCCATAACCGCACCATCAACTTTATTGGCATTAATAAGTTGCGGCATTTCATCAAAGGACAAACACTCGGTCAAAGCAATTTCTTTGCCGAAATATTTGTTTGCCACAATGTGGTGAAAAGAGCCTAATATACCCTGAATTGCAATATTCATCTTTAATTAATATAATTTCCCAATACCTTTTTACTAAAGGTTACCTCCCAAAAGGGGAGGTCGGAATTGCTTTTTGGCAATTCCGGGTGGGGCAAAAAAAAGCCTCGAATTAACGAGGCTTTTATATTATTGTGTTTGTAAATTATTGTTCAAAAACACCAACAAAGCCTCGCTTCATTTTATAAAAATAAAAGAAGTAAAAATAAGCTTGCCAAGTGTTGTTAAGTTTCATCTTCGCTGTTTGAAAGCACAAATCTATACTTAAAATTTAAATTAACAAATTTTTTCTAATGATTTATAGTGTTTTTTATAAACTATTTAAAAATAATGCTGATTTTTTGGATTTACAATGCGAAATAACAGTCATAAACTAAAATTTTATAAACTATGTGTAAAGCTAATTTAAAATCAATAAATTTGAATGGCTTTAAAATAACATATTATGAAAGCCCATAACCTGCCTGCGGCTGGCAGGTGGGCATTTGGTAAACAATGGCTGTTACCAACCAACATAAATAACTGATTAAGAAATAATTATTTAATTTTTATATAGATGAAACATATCCTGTTAATTTTAATACTCGTTTTCGTTGCTTTTTCCTGTAAAGAGGAACAAAAGGACAAGAATACTGTGTTCTCCGAAGCTTCAAACAAAGAAAAACCCAACATCGTCTTCATCATGTCTGACGATCATGCTTACCAAGCCATAAGTGCATATTCCGATAAGTTAATACAAACACCAAATATTGACAGAATAGCCAATGAAGGAATTCTTTTTAGTAATGCTAGTGTTACAAATTCTATTTGTGCACCGTCACGAGCGGTTATCCTTACTGGAAAACACAGCCATTTAAATGGGAAAATTGATAATTTAAGTGCATTTGATACTACTAATGTTACATTTCCGCAATTACTGCAAAAGGCAGGGTATCAAACCGCAATGTTTGGAAAACTCCATTTTGGAAACAATCCAAAAGGTTTTGACGAATTTAAAATCCTGCCCGGTCAAGGCAGTTATTATAATCCCCAGTTTATTACACAAAAAGGTGATACCACAATAAATGGTTACGTAACCGATATTACTACCGATTTAGCCTTAGATTGGTTAAAAAACAGAAGGGTAGCGGACAAACCATTCCTTTTGATGTATTTACATAAAGCACCGCATAGAGCGTGGTATCCTGACGAAAAACATTATAAGGAATTTATCAAAAAAACCTTTCCGCTACCTGAAACCCTTTTTGATGATTATGAGGGTAGAATTGCAGCCAGCACCGCCGAAATGAATATTTTAAAGCACATGAGATTGGCTTATGATAATAAACTGGATAAAGAAGTTCTCAAAAAATTGAACATTAAAGGCGGTGGAGCAAGATCAGAAGTAAATAGAATGACACCAAAGCAACGCAGTAGCTGGGATAGCATTTACAACCCTATTATTGCCGATTTTGAAAATCGTTATCCCAACATGGACGATAAACAGTTGATGGAGTGGAAATATCAACGTTATATGCAAGATTATTTGGGCACCATAGCGTCAGTAGATGATAACGTAGGCAGAATGTTAGATTATTTAGATGAAGAAAATTTATCAGAAAATACTGTTGTAGTTTATACTTCAGACCAAGGGTTTTACCTAGGTGAACATGGATGGTTTGACAAGCGTTTTATGTACGATGAGTCTTTTAAAACACCTTTATTGATAAAATGGCCCAATAAAATTACCGCTGGCACCACTGAAGATGAGATGGTTCAAAACTTAGATTTTGCCCAAACTTTTCTGGAAATTGCGGGTGCCAATATTCCAAAAGATATGCAAGGTGAAAGTTTGGTACCTTTATTAATAGGACAAAAAGAAAAATGGGATAGAGATGCGGTGTATTATCATTATTACGAATATCCCGGTGAACATACCGTAAAAAGGCATTACGGAATTGCAACAAAAGAATACAAAATTATACATTTTTACCACGATATAGATGTTTGGGAATTTTACGACCGTAAAAAGGACCCACAAGAAATGAACAACCTTATCAATGACGAAAATTACACCGATGAAATTGCTGAAATGAAGCAAAAATTAAAAGAAACCCGTGAGAAATATAAAGATTCCGAAACCTTGGACAATCAATATGTTCAGTTGTATAAGGATAAGGAATGAAGTTAATTGCCAACAGTTGCATACCGATAGCTATCGGTATAGTGGGAGCTGAAGAAAACTTCAAAAATTTCTCCCTCTTAAATAGATTTACTTTCATTTCAATAATTTGTATTAAATATCCTTGATTTTTTATGAAAATTTTTTATTTATATATTCTGATAATTTTGACCTACTCTTGCAGTAAAGGATGTTTGGAAGATGGCATGGAGAATATATTACCTCTTGAAAATAGTTCAGTCGAAATCATATATGAGTTTCCAAATACGTTTGATCAAGATTGTTTTCGAGTATTTAGGATTGGAAATAAGATTGCCGTAAAAGAATTACAAAAATATCCAATAATAAAAAAAGATTATAAAACTAGAGAATTAATAAAATGGCATATCCTTGATAGCGATATAGAAAAGAAACTGATTTTGAACACTTTGTACAGTTCCTATATTTTTAACAATAATGAACAATATAAGAATTATCTACTAAAAATTATTTATTGGATTAAAATAAAAAATGAATTGGTCTATTTATCTTATTCAAAGGAAAAAAAACCTTATATATTGATGGCTTATATTTATTCTCCTAGTCAAAATGTAGTATATGCTATCGATGCCTTCACTATCGGGCATATCAATAGTAAAGAAAAGGATCAACAGAGAGTAGATTCAGTAATTATTGAACATAATTTTGATTAATATTATCCCTCGCTCCCCTCGCTCCCGCCAGTTTGCAACTGGTGGTTTTGCATAATATTATTTTCATTATTTTAGTTGCATGAGCAGAAACTATAAATTTCATAATAAAGCAGGTTTATATTTTGTATCATTTGCCACAGTATATTGGTTGGATATTTTTACAAGACAGGTTTATTTTGATATTTTAGCAGAAAGTATTGCCTATTGCAGAAAAGAAAAAGGAATGGAAGTTTATGCTTATTGCTTTATGCCGAATCATGTGCATTTAGTTTTTCGTTCTGTAAATGAAGACCCATCTGGTTTATTAAGGGATTTTAAAAAATTCACTTCAAAAAAGATTGTAAAAGCCATTGAAAATAATGGACGAGAAAGCAGAAAAGAATGGTTATTATGGATGCTAGAACGGGCAGCAAAAAAGAAGGAAAATGTTTCAAATAGACAATTATGGCAACATCATAACAAACCTATTGAACTTTGGACAGATAAAGTTATCAAACAAAAAATTGACTATATACATAATAATCCAATAGAGGCGGGGTTTGTTAACAATTCAACTGAATGGAAATATAGTAGTGCAAGAAATTTTCAAGGCGATAATACTGTTTTGGTAATAGACGGTACTGGTTTTATAGGCTAATTTTGACTGCCACCAGTTACAAACTGGCGGGAGCGGTGAAAATTATGCCGATGAAATTGCTGAAATGAAGCAAAAATTAAAAGAAACCCGTGGGAAATATAAAGATTCCGAAGCCTTGGATAATCAATATATTCAGTTGTATAAGGATAGGAAGTAAAATTAGGTGTATTCCCAGACTAGCTAAAGTGGATCACTTTTCCCTCGCTCCCGCCATGCCGATAGCTATCGGTATGCAACTAGAGGAAATAAAAAAGGGCCTGAAAAAATTTCCAGACCCTGTTCTTTTATAATTTAATTAAAAAATATGATCATCTGTTTTAACAAGTTTTACAGAACGGTCATGTTCACTATAATATGATTCTAAGATGTTCATACCTGCTTTAATCAGATCTTTTGTTTCCAGCAAAATACTAAAATAAAGTGTAGTGTTTTTTGGGCTAGATTCAATGGTTCTGGTGCGTTCTACTTGATGATGGATGGAGTTTTCTACATACGCCAACAATCCTTGTTTTTCGTCCATTAAATCTGGCATAATTTTATTGAAAGAACGTGAATCGAAAACTTCTCTTATCTTTTCAAATAGTGAAACGAGTTGGTTATTAATTTCGACCAATTCGTCCGCTTGTTTTTTCTTTAAAGGTTTATGATTGTTATTAATGTGCTTATGGCTTACTTTAGAAATAAAACTGGCCGATTGTGCCATATCTTGCAAATTACCAATAACATCAATATAAAATTTGCTCGCCCCTAAATAAGAATCGTCTAAATCTTTAATAAAATAAAAGATATTATTCTGTAAGCCTTCTATTTCGTTTTCTAATTTAACAACTTGGCTTTTTGCTTTTTTAAGACTTTTTAAGTCCTCATTTATCAATCCGTCTATGGTACTTTTATTTATTTTGCTTATTCTCTTTAAGGCTTTTGAAATATTGTCCGCACTCTCTTCTATCACTCCATGTATGGAATTACTTTCAGACTTGTTTAAACTGTCTTCTGCCTTTAGTTCCTGTGCTTTAGATTTATGGCTTATGTAATTTCTTGCTAATAGCAATATCGCCAAGAACAATAAAATGGCAATAGCCGTTGGACCACCTAGGTTAATAAGTAGAGCCATAACACCAGCTGCTACAAAAGCTATAATTGCTGTACCAAACCATCCCGCAATAACATTGAGTACGCCTGCAACCCTGTAAACGGCACTTTCACTACCCCAAGCTCTATCTGCCAAGGAAGTACCCATGGCTACCATAAAGGTAACGTAAGTGGTTGATAATGGTAATTTCATTGAAGTAGCAATAGAAATCAATACGCCTGCTACCATCAAATTTACAGAAGCTCTAACTTGATCAAAGGCCGGCAACTCATAAGTTTTATGTTTTGGTAGGTTTATTACAGGTTTTTCAAATTGTTTTTCAATTTTAGCTGTAACTGAACCTGGTAAAACGGTTGCGATATATTTTGTAATAAGCATAGAAAACCTTACAATACCTCTTGATAAGGAGTTAGGTTGGAATTTCTCAGCAGCTTCCCCTTGTCTTGATAAATTGATTTCTGTATCTGCAACGGTACGAGCTTTTTTAGAAAACCACAAAGTAAGTACCATTATACCACCTGCTATAAACAACAATAATGGTTCAGTTGGTACTTTTTTAGATAAAACACCCATTGAAAAGGAATTTGCTTCAACACCAGAGGCCACCCAAGCTTCATACGAATGATATGCCGCCATAGGTACACCAATAAAATTTACCAAGTCATTACCGGCAAAGGCCAGTGCCAATCCGAAAGTACCGATTGCAATTATTGGTTTAAAGATGTTTTTCTTTAGCACACCCATATAGAGTTGAGAAAGAATTGTCCAAAAAACAAATGAAACACCAATTATCATAATTTCATTGCCTTCCAACAAATGACTTATATCATCATAATATGGGGTTCCCTTTAACCCTTTCATAAAAATGAAATAGGTAATGGCGGTTAAGGCTCCACCTCCAAAAAGAGCTCCTAGATATTTAATTTTGCTTTCGTAATGAAAAGAAAATATAAGTCGTGACACATACTGAACCAAAGCACCAACACTAAAGGCAATAACTACCGACAATAATATACCTTGTATTATTTCCAAAGCTTTTTCAGTATTTATATATTTTGTGAGATTTGCAACAGTTTCGGCATCTGAAGCTACAATTTTAATCAATGCCATAGCGACGGCTGCACCCAATAGCTCAAATACAATAGAAACTGTAGTTGAGGTTGGCATACCCAGCGTATTAAAGAAATCGAGCAGTAAAATATCGGTAATCATTACTGCCATAAAAATAATCATGATCTCATTGAAGAAGAATTCGCCAGGAACGAATATTCCTTTACGGGCAACTTCCATCATTCCACTTGAAAAAACAGCACCTATAAAAATTCCTAAACTCGCTACGATCATTATGGTTCTAAAAGAAATGGCCTTAGAACCTATGGCAGAGTTTAAAAAATTTACGGCATCGTTACTTACACCTACAACTAAATCGGCAGCAGCCAAAACAGCAAGTGCAATAATCATTATTAAGTAAATATTTTCCATCTATAAAAATTTGAGTTGCAAATTTGTTAATTATTAATTAGTTAAACATTAATAAATAGTTATCTTTTATTTCAGAAATCTATCTGAAAACGTGCTTGAAAAACGCTAACATTACCGGCATCTTTAATATTTCCCCAAACATGATTTAATGCAATTTTAGTAACGGGGTTCAAATACCAATTTATACCTAACGTAATATCCGATTGCTCTCCGCCAAAAATATCTTTACTGTTCAAATCTGAATTAGAGTAACGTAAGGCAATTTCCCACGCACCTGCACCACCATCTTTGCCCATAAAATTCTGCTTTGGTTTTACACGATCAAAACCAGAATAAGAGCTTTTATATTTCTTTTGTTCGCCCGTTAAAAAGTAACTGACCTGACCATAATAACTTGAAAAATTATAATTTTCGTCCGCTTTTAAATCCGTAATAAGATATTCTGCTTGTAACGATAATGGCCCCGTAACAAATGCGGTTTCAAAATTTAGCATGTTAAGGTTATTTACGTTTTCAATAAGTTCAGTATCAATATATTTTTTATTGCTTAAGTGAGCTTCTGGTCTTGATGAAATTCTATAACTATTGGTGCTATTGGGTTTTCTAAAACTATAGCCCAAACCTAAATGCAGCAGTTGTTTTCTATTTTTTAATGGTAATCCAGAAATTCTGCTCGTAAACACATATCCGTCGTTTGCCATAATATCATTACCATCATCGCCCGCATTTCTAAAAAGACCAACCTGTACACCAATTCTGTCTTCTAAAAATTCATTCATCGCTAATATTCCGTTGTTTCGTGTTGGAGAAAAATCACTTAATAAGGAACGCTCTAAAAAGGTAATATACTTACTGCTCGTGAGCATTTCCAATCGTAACGGTTCTTTTACGTTTCCTATCCTGATTGTACCGAGTACGGGAATATCTTTAATGCCCAAGTAAGCATCTTTAAATGCTACTTCACCACCCTCAAAACCAAGATCTAGTTTAAACTCAATATTTTTATAAACAACACCAGAAAGAAAAAAACGAGCACGCCTAATCTCAGTTGCACTAGTAGTTAGTAATTTGCCATAGACATCATTTAATGCTTCATTTTGAGAAAAAAAGGCGTGGTCGAGCATAATTCTGCCTCCAAATTTAAACTCAAAATTTTCATCAGCACTGTTTACTTTAAAACCGTTGTCCCATTTAAAGTTAAAGGGATTGCCTTCTTTTTCTTGTGCGAAGACTGAAAAAGAGATAGTGCAAACTAAAATTGCAATTACGTTTTTAAGGTTCATTAATTACAAAAATTAGATATAGTTAATGAGTTGCAAGTTATTTTATTTTAAGTAAACAATAAAACATAATAATAATTTTGTATTATTTTGATAATCAGTAATTTATATTTTCAATGTTAATTTAACGTTAAGTAAATGTTGCTTTAATGTAAAATAATTTATATATTTAATCCGTTAAATGTTAACTAAATATTAAAAACCATGAAAAAAATAGCTATTCTTTTAATTGTCTTTTGTGTGAGTTTTTCCTTTGCTCAAGAAAATGATAAAAAAGTAAAATTAGAAAAAAAAGGAGATATAACTGAAGCTACTTTCTATTATGATAATGGAAAGATTGATCAACAGGGGTTTTTCAAGAATGGCAAATTACATGGTTTATGGACCAGTTATGATTTAAAAGGCGAAAAAATTGCAGTAGGCAATTACAATATGGGCGAAAAAGCAGGTAAATGGATATTTAAAACCAACGATGTTTTAAAAGAAGTTGATTACACAAACGATAAAGTTGAAAATGTAAATTCTTGGTCTCGTGAAACTACAGTAGCTATGAAAAACGAGTAGAATTAATTTAAAATTTAAACAAAAAAAAGGAGCTGTTGATAGCTCCTTTTTTTGTTTATGAGGTCACGTTTTAAAATTTGATACTGTACCCTAAAGAAAAAGATGTGCCAGGATTTCTCTTAGAGAAAATTTGGTCTTGTGCCTTATAAGATTGGTAAATGCTTTCTTTTTCCGCTCCTAAAAGGTTTGTAATTTTAAAAGTAAGATTAGCGTTTTTCTCTTTGCCCAATGTCTTATTCAACGTAAAATTCAAACTATTATATGGCATGGTAAATACATCAGGGTTAGCTCCACCCACTACTTCGAGGGTTTTTCCCTGTACATTGTAAAATAATCCTGTTTGTAAGCCTATGTTATCATTATTATAATCTAAACCAGCATTGATTAAATAGGGTGATTGCCCTTGAAGCTCTCTGGTATCGTTTACTGATTCTCCCGGTCTAGCGGTATTTTGTCTTAACGTAAATTCATCATTGCCCATTTCTAATTTTGATTGAATTATAGAGGCGTTTAAGTTAAACCTGAAATTTTCTAAACTAGAAGATAAGAAACCCAAATTTTTTCTCAGCTCGATTTCCGCACCTAAAACATTAGCCTTACCTAGATTTTGAGGTGTAAAATTATCTAATGCCGATTGATAATAGGTCAACTCAATAGGATCGGTAAACGATTTATAAAATCCGCTTACGGCGAATAACTGTGAGTTATCTCCGAAAACTTCATAACGTAAGTCAATATTATTAATGTAGGTAGGTTTTAAATCTATATTACCTATATAAGTGATATCAGAAAGTGCATCGAAAATTTCGGCATTTGATGCTTCTTTAAACGAAGGTCTTGCCGTTGTTCTGGCATACGATAATCTCACATTCTTATTGTCCGTTAAGGCGTAAATGAAATTAACAGATGGAAACAAATCCAGTTTATTTATAATTGATTCATTATTTAAAACTTCTTTCTGACTGTTCTGACCAGTATAATTCAACATAAAATTTTCTACTCTTATACCAAGTATTGTCTTCAGTTTTTCTCCCAAATTGAATTCGTTTGAAATGTAGCCAGCAATATTTATTTGATTGGATTCGAAAATATTTACGGGATCGACAACCGAAGTATTTCTAATAAAAGATCCCTCTTGATTACTGGTTGTCCATAAATTTTCATCGGCTAAAATAGCATTGGCATTACCGTTAAAACCACTTGGTCCTGCAATACCGATTCTAAACGTATAAATATTATAGGTTCTTTGTTTGTAAGAACCATAAGCACCTACTTTTAACTTTGCATCTTTTTTAAATAAATTATATTTTCTGGTAATGTCTAATTTCCCTACATGATTCTCCTCTTCCAAACCTCTCCAAATTCTTCTGGGTTCACTGTTTTGAGGAATACTAAAACTACCATCTTCTTCGAGCCTAAAAGTGGTTGCTCTGATATCTTTATCATAAATTGTAGATAAAGTCGAAGCTAAATTCCATTCCGTTTTCCAGCTGGCATCATTATTTGTATGTGTTCCTGATAACAAGCCGTTGGTAATTGATCTTTCCGTATAAGCTAAGCTATGTTTTTTAGCAGGAGCAAAATCTCCTTCGTTCAATAGCTGATCGAACTCTCCCGCACTAGATTCACCATTTTGAATTCGCATTACATTTATTTTATATTTGGAAAGTTCTGTTTTAAATGACAGACCTACCAAACCGCTAAGCACTACATTTTTTTCACCTAGATTCCCTTTTTGACTTTTACTTAAAGGCATTTCTATATTTGAGGTATTAGGGTCTTTTCTATAAAAGTTATTTTCTGCATCCTCATAAAAATTGGTCTCATTTTTATAAGATAAAGAAGCTATATAACCTAATCTATTATCTTTCTTTCCTATTTTATATTGATTGCCAGCGGTAAAGCCAATACTGTAATCCATGGTGCTGTTTGATTCTTTAGCACCTAATGTAGGGTCGAATCTTTTAGTGATCTCAGTTAAAAAAGGATTATTATCAAAAGTATTGGGTATAGGTTGGTAAGGACTTATTGGCAGAGCTCTTTTACCGTCATCATAACCTAGAAAATCAGTTGCCCCACCTTTATAACTTAAATAATTATTTTTAAAGTGCATATTAGAATTGTACGTGCCGCTCACCGATAAGCTAAATTCCTTTTTTACTGGAAATTCTTTGGTAACAATATCCACTATACCACCAGTAAAATCAGCGGGCATATCGGCAGTTGCCGATTTAACCACTATAATATTATCGATAATATTTGTAGGGAAAATATCCATTTGAATTGTATTTCTGTCCGGATCTAACCCTGGAATATCCACACCGTTTAAAATGGTTTTGGTATATCTGTCTCCTAAGCCACGCACATAAACGTATTTACCCCCTTGAATAGATACACCCGGTACACTTTTTACAGCATTTGCCAAATCACTTGCTCCGAGTTTTTTAAAGTTTTGTGATGAGATACCGTCCAATAAGTTAACCGATCTACGTTGAATGTTTAGCACGGACGCTTCTGTATTTTGAGCAGTTTCTGCGGTTATAACTACCTCGTCAAGTGTGCCAGAAGCTTCTTTCAAAGTTATATCCAATGTGGTGACATCATCCGCATTAAGGATAACACCCGTAACCTCAACCGTTTCAAATCCAAGAAATTTGAATACAACTGTATATGTTCCGGCCTCAAGTTCAAGTGTATAAATACCTTCAAAGTCTGATGTGGTTCCTTTATCGCTATCCTTTATCAAGACCGTTGCAAAAGGTAGCACATCATTAATTTCCCCATCCTTAATTGTTCCTGTTAAAGTACCTTTTTGTGCATTTAAAAAGTTAACAAAAAGAGCAAAAGTAAGTAGTAATGTAATTTTTATTCTCATATTATTTGTTCTGATAGAATATATAAACAGTGTTAGTCAGTGTCTGTTTTTAAATATCAATTGCCCATACTATGTATGAGCAATCGAATGATTCAAATAATTAGTATTTATTTTATTCTAATGCATTTTTTACATTTGCCATAGTCCAAGTAAACTTAGTGGTATCTGCACCAGTTGTTTTAGAGCTTGAAGTAACCGCCGAAGAAAAATTAGCTGCATCAGATCCAAAAGTAGAACCTACATCAGATTTGTCCGCAAAAATAGAAGCTGAAGAATTAACACCCGCAGGTAAAATAATTTGCCAATTATCAAAAACCAATTTACCAGATGTGTAATTTGCAGCAACGCCATCATTATCTAACTCTACATCGGCATCAGCTTTAAATCCGTACGCAAGAACGTTTTTAGTAGTACCCATTGCACCACTTCTATAATCGGCATATTCGCCCCTTTCCGTGGTTTCGTTGCCTATTAAAGTAATACCGTCTAATATAAACTGACCTGTAGCACTACCTTCTGGGCCGTCAATTTCAAGAGCGTGATCAGATGCATTTCCTAAAATAACAACCGAATTGGAGATTGTACCCGAGTACGCTTGGTCAATGTCTATACCATCGTCTCCAGCCGACCAAACAACAAGGTTTGAAGCATTTACCGTGCCTCCAAAAAACTCAATACCATCATCAACATTGGCAACAACTTCAACATTATCTATAACAGTTCCGTTGCCAACGGCACCCAACGTAAGACCGTTAATTTCATTGTCAGGGCTTAGTTCCGCACCGCCATGACGGATAGAAACATATTTAAGTACCCCTGAATTATCTGCTGGGTTACTACCGCCAAAAAGTCCATTGGTATCCGTTGGGGGAATACCTTCAATTTGAAGTTCGGTAACATCTCCTTTGAAAGAACCTGGTGCGTTACCCAAAATAATAAGTCCACCCCATAGACCTCTGTCGTTTTCGGAAAGATTCGTACCAGAAGTTTGTCCAACTGAAATATTATCTGCTTTAGAAGTCATTATAATAGGTTCCGTTGCTGTTCCTTGTGCGTTAATTTTCGAACCTCTGGCTATAACCAAAGCAGAAGCTTGACTACCTGAACCTGCAAAAGCTTTTATAATCGTTCCTGCTTCAATGGTTAATGTAGCACCATTAGCAACTACCACTCTACCACTAATTTCCCAAATTTTATCTTTGGTCAAGGTTTTGTCAGTTGTTATTACGCCCTCAAGAACGGTATCAACAGGTGGCTCTACAATAACATCTGGTGCATCATTTCCTGTACATGACACTAATAAAGCCCCTATAGTTAATGCGTAAAATAATTTTTTCATTTTTTTCTTAATTTTAGTTTGATCTTTTTGTTTAAATTTTACAGTGCAAATAAAGAACACTAATGTAAAGTTTAGGTTAACTAAAAATTAAAGATTTGTTACGATTAGTTTATCGTAGTGTTAACTAAATAAACTAATATGAAGTAAGGTGTATTTAAAAAAAACTCGGGTTATATCCGCAAATACTGGAAATATGCCGAACCTCTATCTTGACAAGATATGTAGTTTCGCTTAAAAAAGGGTTATACCAAAAATTTCTTTGCCAACTCCTTACCCAATTCAACACCAAATTGATCGAAGCTGTATATGTTCCAAATGTATCCTTGAACAAAGGTTTTATGCTCGTAAGTTGCAATGAGCTTACCCAAATTTTTTGGAGTGAGTTTATCCATTAATAAGGTATTAGAGGGTTTATTACCTTCAAACACTTTAAAAGGTAATAATTTTGCTATTTTATCTTGTTGACCTGCGGTTTTTAACTCTAAATGCACGTCCTCTTTTGTTTTGCCCAGATACAAGGCTTCCGCTTGGGCATAGAAGTTTGCCATTAACTTATTATGATGGTCTTTATTTCCGTACAACGATTCTTTGAATCCTATAAAATCAACGGGAATCAGTTTAGTGCCTTGATGCACCAACTGCATAAAAGCATGTTGTACATTGGTGCCTGTGTTCCCCCAAATAATATTTCCTGTTTGATAATCAACGGGGTTCCCATCACGATCAACTGATTTACCATTACTTTCCATTGAACCCTGTTGCAAATAAGGTACAAACTGGGTTAAATATTGTGAATAAGGGATAACCACTTCAGAATCCGTTCCAAAAAAATTATTGTACCATATACTAACCAAGGCTAAAACAACGGGAATATTTTGGTCAAACGAAGCTGTTTTAAAATGTTCGTCAATTTCATAAGCACCGGTTAGTAGTTGATTAAAATTATCGAAACCAAGAGCTAGACTAATGGACAAACCCACTGCACTCCATAAAGAATAACGGCCACCTACCCAATCCCACATAGTAAAAATGTTTTCATCGGCAATGCCAAAATCTGCTACTTTCTCTAAATTAGTAGAAACCGCCACAAAATTATGTTTAATATCACTTTGACTAGCCCCTTTAGATAAAAACCATTTTTTAACAGTTTCTGCATTGGTCAATGTTTCTTGAGTAGTAAAAGTTTTAGAAACAATTACAAAAAGTGTAGTTTCAGGATTCAATTCTTTGATGGTTTCCATAACATGATCGCCATCAATATTGGATATAAAATGCGTTTTTAAGTGATTTTTATAATATTGAAGGGCATCAACAACCATTCTTGGCCCTAAATCAGAACCACCAATACCTATATTTACAACATCTGTAATCGCTTTGCCAGTATATCCTTTATGATTACCTGAGATTACTTCTTTCGAAAATTCTTTTATTTTTTGAAGTGTTTCATTAACCTCGTCCATTACATTTTCGCCATCGACCAATACTGGGTTGCCCGATTTATTCCTTAAAGCGGTGTGTAGCACAGCTCTATTTTCGGTTTCATTAATGATATCTCCTCCAAACATTTTGTTGATTCCATTTTGTACATCCACCTCTTCGGCCAAAGCTATTAACTGACTTAAAACCTTGTCATCAATTCGGTTTTTAGAGAAATCAACACTAAAATCTTCATGTTTAAGGGTGTATCTTTCTTGCCTATCTGCATCGCGTAAAAACAGTTTTTTCATATCAAGATTCTTAATTTCTTGATAAGATTTTTGTAGGTTTTTCCAGGCAATGGTTTTAGTTGGATTTTGATTTTTAAGTGGCATTATTCTTCGTTTTTATAAAACAAAAGTAGTGAAAAAGGATACTAAATACACGAATTATATAAAAGAAGTCTTATGGTCTAAAAAGTAATAGTTCTTAATTCTTAACACTCTCGATTTGAAATCTAATCGACCTTTAAATCGTCCAACTCTGCCTTATAAGGTTTGATAAAAGCTAAATAATTTGTTTTGAGGCTGTCTGCAATTGGTTCAGCCGAAGGTAATTTCTGCTTCAATGGGTCAACTTGTTTTCCATTTTTCCAAAATCGGTAACAAACATGTGGTCCAGAAGTATTTCCGGTCATTCCAACATATCCAATTACATCTCCCTGTTTAACAAAATCCCCTCTTTTTACAGCTCGCTTACTCATGTGTAAATACTGAGTGGAATATACCGAGTTGTGTTTAATTTTGACATAATTGCCATTGCCACCTCGACGTGCTGATTCAGTAACAGTGCCATTTGCAGTACTCATAATAGGAGTACCGACCCTTGCAGCAAAATCGGTACCTCTGTGGGGTTTTATACGTCCATAATACCTAATAAAACGCTTTAAGTTGTATCTAGATGAGATTCTACTGAATTGTAAGGGTGCTTTTAAAAATTGTCTTCTCAAAGAATTGGCTGTTTCGTCGTAATAATCTGATACATTTTTGGTGGAATCAGTAGTGTAATTAAAAGCGTAGAAGGGTTGGTTTTTATGTTCAAAATAGGCAGCTTTTATTTCGCCCAATCCAGCATAAATGGTATCATCAATAAATTTTTCTTCGTAAATTACCTTGAATTTATCCTGCTTTTGGAGGTGGAAAAAATCAACCGTCCAAGCATAAATATCGGACATTTCATTTACCAATGCATAATCCAGGCCTTTTTCATCCATAGCTTCGGAAAGTGATGACGTAATTTTACCGGAAGCGGATTTTATAACGGTTTTAATTTTCTTTTCTTTGAATTTATAGGAAATGGAATCTGTAAAATCTATAACCACATATTCGGTAATTCGAGGGTGATATACAAATACCTGTGCTTTTTCAGTCGTGTCTTTTTTTGCCAAAATAACATAGGGTTTGCCCACCATTAATTTAGCGATATCAAATGAATCCTTAATTGCTTCCACGATATTGTAAACCTCAGTATGGTTAACATGGTGTCTGTCTAGTATTTCACCAAAACTATCACCATTTCTTATGGTGTCTTCAATAACTTTATAATTATTTAAGGTATAGCCAAATTTTTGAATAAGTTCAGGGATTTCGACCTTTTCAGGAATAAGTTCGTTTTCCACATTTTCTTTTTTACAGGAAAAAAAGAGTATTGTTAAAAGGAGAAAAATAACGTTTTTCACTTGATTTTACGGAACTTTTTTAATGAATGGCAAATCTACTATTTTAAAGACAAATCGTAAAGCAATTAATCAAAAATCATTGGAAAAGGGTTTGCCAAGCCTTTATAAAGATCTAAATCGGCTCTTAGAGACCCTACTGCTAAGTCTGCTTTTATTCGTAATGGAATCTTATTTTCATCATTACTTACCCAAACCGTAATGCTCTCTTTGGCTTTAAAAACCCTGCCCGCTTGCACCAATGGCCTAAACTTGGCACTAGCCACTTTACCAAACTTAGTTTTAATGGTTTCGGTACCTAAAAAACGTAATTTAAAAGGGTAATTTTTTTCATCAAAAAACATGGTTAACGTTACCTCATCACCCTTTTTCATTTTTGAAATGTCTTGATTTCTCAAGTAGTACAATGTAGAAAGCATGTCGTGCACACCTTTATTTGTTGCATAAACTTCTTCCGTATTTTTTTCATGATCTTTAACCGTAGCTTTATTGCTTTCTTGGTGAAAATGTATTTCTTTATCTTTCGTATAGCCTCCTTCATCAATTTTGCGAATAAACCTGTAGGGAAGCAAATTATTTTTGTAAAAATATGTTTGGTAATCATCTTCAACCTTAAAAAACCAACTGGTTACCCCTGTAGTTTTTCCTTTACCAACTACATGAAATGCAGATTTGCCATTATTAGAGCTTTCTTTAACTTCTAAAGTGGCAGTACCTGCATTGAACCAATTGCTATAACTGATTCTATACTTTAAAAACTCACCTTTTTTAAACGCAGGTTTAGTCTTTTGTGCATGAACGACAATAGATGCAAAAAATATGAAAAATAGTATCTTTTTATACATGTTTAATTGATTTGTATGATAAAATACAATTATTGTTCCAAAAAAAAATAAACCCTAAAAAATGGTTATTTTTATAGGGTTTAAAATTACATTAATTTATAATGAACTGATTTAAACTTTTCCCATTTGCTAAAAAATTGTTCTTTTTCGCCCACTTTTTGTCTTTTTTTACTTCCGTAGCCCTGCTATGCAACTTAAAAAAGCCTTCAATTGGTCAAAAAATCACTAATTTTCGCTTAAACGCAAAAAGTTTAAATCAGTTCAATTAGTTTATTGACGCTCAAAAACACCATTACTTGTGGTTTCGTCTCCATTTGCTGACAACATGATTAGTTTATTCTGTTCAAATTTTGGAATTATTTTGTCGCCGTCAATATTATAAACATTATTACCGAGGTTTTTCCATGAACCTTCATCTATAATACCCATTGAAATACAGTTATTAGCTTCGTCCGATTCGAAATGTTCCACATCAAAAGTTCCATCTACCTTAAAATGAAGTACCACCCCATTAAAACATTCAATTTTATTGACAACTCCATTATGCTCTAATATTTCAACCAACTTCCATTTTCCAACTAAGTTTTCTTGTTCAGTGGACTCATTACCTTTGTTACACGCAGTAAAAATGATCGCAAAAGCAAGTAATAGACAATATTTTCTCATGGTTAGCAAATGATAAACAGGCTTAAACCTGTTCAATTAGGTTGACTGCTTTAACGAGAAAATCAAGTCAATATTTTATAGGAAGTTAAATTTGTTATTCCCCAGTTTTCAAATTCTTCTTTGCTCCATACATCAGGAAAGAATATTCTCTTTTGATATTTTGGGTGCATATACTTACGCCAGTCACTACCGCCAGTAGCTTCATCATGAGCACCAATATACTTACCCGCAGTGTCGTAATGAGCCATTACCCATTGTATATTAATGGTATAATCTAAATGTCGCATAGCATTTAATAAATCAATATTTTTTTTATCTTTTTTGGGCAATGATTTAAACTTGGACCATAAGTTAATAGTATTATATTCGTCCATTGTTCTCAGAAATTCCGCCTTATATTTTTCTTCGAACTGTTCTAACAAGAACGATTTTTTGCCCGTTTTATAATCCTTACCTGCCGCTTGCCAGTACAAATGCTCAAAGGCAAACTCAAAAGTTGTGTTTCGATCAATTTTAGCTCTAAATCTATAATCGATCAAATTAATTAATTCTGTACTACAAAATTCTATTAATCTGTATTGGGCACTTTGGAAGCCACTTGCGGGAGTTAAAGTGTCTCTAAATTTTGCATATTGTTCACGTTCCATACCATCACCCATAATGGTAAAAGAGGCGGTAAGCATATCAAAATAACGGCTTATCCGCATTAATCTTTCGGTAAAGAATTTAGTTGTCAAATTCTTGTGATGGGCAATTTGGGCAATTTCCCAACGTATCATTTTAAAAATAAGTTCATTGATTTGATGATACATAATAAACACCATCTCATCTTTAAAACCTGTGCGTTGCGTTTGTAAATTCAGTAAAGCATCTGTTTGGATATAATCCCAATAAGTAATGGGTTTACTATATAACAAACCGTCTAACTGTGTTTCCAAATCTTGATCAATGGCATTATATTTCTCTTTTAAAAGTTGTATTCGCTGTTCAATATTGTTATCCATACTTTGTCTTGGTATTTGGCTTACAAATTTATTGAAAATGTTGTTTTAATTTGTTGTTTAATTTTTTATTTAAATCAGCTCAATGTGATTGGGTTTTTTGTATGTCATTCGGGCGAATGCAATTCGTCATTGCGTTTTATATCTCGTTATTGGGCGAGCGAGTGCAATTCGCCATTCTTATATTTATTTTGTTTTTGGGCGAATGCAATTCGCCCCTACGGTGATTTTTAATATTTTTTTTGTGCTGTCCGCTACTTTAAATCTATCGTCTAAACGGTAATCGATTACCCAAATTATTTTATCCTCCGATACCAATACCCATACATTTTCTTTTTCTAATAACGATAGTTTTTCATCTTTGAAAAACTTGCTCAACTTCTTTTTGCCTTGCATACCGAGAGGGTAAAAATAATCGCCTTTTTGCGGTTTTCTGATTGTTAGGGGAAATTTGATGTTGTCTGAATCAACCATGATAAACGACTTCCCTCTAGCCTCCTCTGAAGACCTCCCCCTAGCCCCCTCCGAAGGAGGGGGGATATCATTCTCGAAATCATTAAATTTTCGTGAATCATCATATATTTTAATTGAAAATGTTGGAAAATGGTGTTCTCCTTTCTCTTTGATAATGTAAGCGTTATTATCATTAGTTGAGAGTGCAGTAACCAACAAACTGCCCCTGTTTTTTATAATTCTATGGGTATTGCTATAAACTACCTTTCCAGATTGTGCCTCTAATAAATCATAAATATCGTTCCAAGCAGTAAAATTGTACTCTTTTAGCAATTCGTAGAGGTATGCTTTTGTATGTTTTAAGTTTTTAAGGGCTTTAATATCTAAATCAACAGTGCCATTTTTTTCGGAAATAATTACTTTTTGTTTTGTTTTTTCTACAGATTCCTGAATGATTTGTTGGGTTTCTTTTAGATGTTGAATAGTGTTGGAAAATGCCTCTAAAAACTGTGGGTTAATATCTTTTAAGGTGGGAATTACCTCATGTCTTATCTTATTCCTTACATATTTCGTTTCAGCATTTGAGGCGTCTTCACGCCAAGTTAAATTATGCTCTAGGGCATATTTCTCAATTTGATTTCTGCTAAAGGGCAATAACGGTCTGATTGTCTTTTCGTTTTGTTCAGGGATTCCAGTTAACCCGTCTAAACCTGTTCCTCGGCTCAGATTGATTAAAAAAGTTTCTAAATTATCATCAGCATGATGGGCGGTCAGCAAATAATCTAAGTTATGGTCTCGTAAAAGAGTGTTAAACCAATTATATCTCAATTCCCGAGCCGCTAACTGAATAGATAGTTTTTCCTTTTTTGCATAGGTTTTCGTATTAAACTTCTTGGTAAACACCGGAATTTGTAATCTATTTGCCATGGCGTTGACAAAAATCTCATCTTGGTCTGAATCTAAATCTCGTAACTGAAAATTACAATGAGCCAATGCTATATTGTAGTCAAGTTTGTGCAATAGTTCAGTAAGTACAACACTATCCAGTCCGCCAGAAATGGCGATCAATAGTTTTTTATCCTTTAACTCAGGAAAAACTGTGGTAATATGTTCAGAAAATTGTGCTAACAAAATACGGTAAAGATAAGGGTTATAAAATTACCGAAAGAAAGAACCCCTCCGCCTATCGGCACCTCCCCTTGAAAATAAGGGGAGGCCCTTTTTGAATCTACTTTATTGTCCGATTGTAAGTTGTTGTCAAGAAAAAGCATCCCAAATTGGAATGCTTTTCAAATATTTTAACACAGGCTTGAATCAATTAAAAAACTCAGAATTTTAAACTCAAAACCCGAAACTACTTTATTCTTCGTGATTGGCAACTAACATATCAACATCGTCGCCTTCAACAGTTTTAACAGTTACGTCTTTTTTACCATCAACTTCGGTTGTGGTGATGACCGTAGCATTCTTTTCACCGTTTTCCTTCTTTACCAACACTTTCATTTCTTTATTTACATTCTCATCAACTGGGGCTACCATTTCTTGCTGAACTGGCATATTTTCGTTGTTATATGCAGAAACCGTATCTGAATCTATATAAATACTAGGTGCGATTACCAAAGCTACAACTGACATCAATTTCAATAAAATATTTAATGAAGGACCAGAAGTATCTTTAAAAGGATCACCAACGGTATCACCAACAACAGCTGCCTTATGAGCTTCCGTTCCTTTACGACCTTGTTCCTCTATGGTTTTCTTAGCATTATCCCAAGCACCACCAGCATTTGACTGGAAAATAGCCATTAATACACCACATGTAGTTACACCAGCTAATAATCCGCCAAGCATTTCAGCACCACCTATAAAACCAACAGCAACAGGAACTGCTATGGCCAATAAGCCAGGAAGTACCATTTCTTTAAGAGAAGCCTTTGTAGATATATCTATACACTTACTATAGTCAGCAACACCATCTGCCGCATCAAAAATTGCTCTATCTTCTTTAGAAGCTTTGCTCATATCAGAATCATACTTACGCATAATTCCCAAAGCAGCTTTTAATTCTGGAATATCTTTAAATTGACGACGAACCTCTTCGATCATTGCCATTGCAGCACGACCCACAGCATTCATAGACAACGCAGAAAATACAAATGGCAACATACCACCAATTAATAACCCCGCCATAATATCAGGTCTAGAAACATCAATTGAAGTTACATTGGCAGTTTTCATAAAGGCAGCAAATAACGCCAATGCTGTTAATGCAGCAGAAGCAATTGCAAAACCTTTACCAATAGCGGCAGTTGTATTACCAACAGCATCTAATTTATCGGTACGCTCACGAACTTCACTTGGTAATTCTGCCATTTCAGCGATACCACCGGCATTATCACAAATTGGACCGTAAGCATCAACCGCTAATTGAATTCCTGTATTGGCTAACATACCAACAGCCGCGATAGCAATACCGTAAAGACCCGCTTGGCTGTGAGAAACTATAATTGCCGCAGCAATCAATAAGATTGGAATAGCTGTTGACATCATACCCACACCCAAACCTGCAATAATATTTGTAGCAGATCCTGTTTCAGATTGCTTTACAATTGACAATACAGGTTTTTTACCCGTTGCTGTATAATATTCTGTTATTTTTCCTACTAACAGACCAGCTACCAAACCGGCAATCGTTGCTAAGAAAACTCCCATGGAAGTATAAGTTCTACCATCGGCCACCCAAGATTCAGGTAACATCTGATTGATTATAAAATAAGAAGCCACCAACATTAAACCTGCTGAACCAAATTCACCAATATTTAATGCTGTTTGCGGATTTCCACCATCTTTAACACGAACAAAGAAAGTTCCCAAGATAGACATTATAATACCAACGGCAGCCAATACCAACGGTAAATAAACCGCTCCTAGTCCATCAAATGCTCCTTGAAATTCTGGTAATGTTGCATAAATTGCACCCAATACCATTGTACCTATAATTGATCCTACATAAGATTCAAATAAATCTGCACCCATACCAGCTACATCACCCACATTATCACCAACGTTATCTGCAATTGTAGCAGGGTTTAACGGATGATCTTCAGGAATACCAGCTTCTACTTTACCTACAAGGTCAGCACCAACATCAGCAGCTTTGGTATAAATACCACCACCCACACGGGCAAATAACGCAATTGAAGATGCACCTAATGAGAAGCCTGATAAAACATTTAAGATTTCACCCAATTCCCAGCCTTGTCCGCTGTATATCATAAAAAGTCCACTCAGACCTAAAACACCTAAGCCAACAACGCCTAAGCCCATTACAGCACCACCAGCAAAAGCCACTTCTAAAGCTTTACCTAGAGAGTTTCTTGCCGCCTGCGTAGTTCTTACATTTGCTTTTGTTGCTACCCTCATACCGATAAATCCTGCTAAAGCAGAACAAATAGCACCAACTATAAATGATACCGCTACCATTCCATTAGAGCCGACTTCGTTGTTTCCTTTAAAGAACAATAATACGGCTACTGCGGCAACAAAAACAGCTAAAACCTTATATTCAGCTTTTAAAAACGACATTGCACCAACAGCAATATTTTTAGCGATTTTAGTCATTTTTGCATCACCAGCATCTTGTTTTGATACCCACACATTTTTAATGAGTACAAACAATAACGCCAAAACACCAAATGCCGGTAAAAAATTTACAATATATTCCATAGAATTTAAAATTAGGTTAGTTTATATTTAAAACGTTTGCAAAAGTAGTAAAACTGGATATATAAAAAAAACTACGTTGTAAAATAACGTAGTTTAATTGATTGATTTACTGAACTTAAATGTTAAATAGTAAAAGTTCTATTTTTTTTATGATCACTTTCTTCGTATCTCTTAACACACTCGTGATAAATTTTTACTGCTTCCTCTGAATTGCCCCATCCACCAACATCAACTTTCTTTTTTTCTAAATCTTTATACACTTGAAAAAAATGCTCAATTTCTTTAATCCTGTGTGGATTTAAATCAGAAATATCCGAATTTTTACTCCAAATAGGATCAGATACAGGAACACAAATTATTTTTTCATCTGGGCCTTTTTCATCAGTCATGTGAAATACACCAATAGGTTTTACTTCCATAACCACCATTGGGTAAGTTGGCTCAGTAGTCATTACCAATACATCCAACGGATCCTTATCCAATGCCAAGGTCTCAGGAATAAAACCATAATCACCTGGATACATCATTGACGAGAATAACGTTCTATCAAATCTGATTTTATTTAGGACAAAATCGTATTCGTATTTATTTCTACTTCCTTTGGGTATTTCTATCAGCACATCAAATGTGATGTTGTTTTTTGCACTCATTTTCTCTTTAATTTTAATTTCGGGCAAAAGTAGGGAAAAGAAAATAGTTATTGGTTATTGCGATAGTAGTTATTAGTTAATTGGTCCATAAAATATCTTATACCATTTCTCTTGTTAATTTACTCAATTATTTGTAAATTGCCTTATGGCAAAACAAATAGACTTACACATTAAAGAGAGTGAATCAGAACTAAAGGCTCTTATGAATGCTCAAAGCAA